>CAYYOI010000033.1:0-16599 GCA_964473285.1 uncultured Methanosarcinales archaeon
TTACAGGTGTTTTCCTTTATATTTCTAACGATTCAGAGGATTTCTACGGACCCCATTTTTGGTACGTATTTAGTTCCCCTGCAAGTGAATCAAGTTAGCTAAATACATTTTTATTCTGTAGTCTCCATATTTGCATTACTGATAAACATACATTAATCCAATTTTTGCCAACTTCTGTCCTATAACATCCCATCCTTTTTCTATGCATCACAATTTTAAGATTGCTGTATGACTCCAGCTCTTCCCTGTAGATTATATCTTGTTCACTCCTGTTCCCATAGGACAATAAGAACTTGTGAAGCAGTTTCCTTTTTGCTGCATATCTGAATGCAGCGATAAAAGGAGTAATTCCAGATCCCCCTGCAATAAAGACACAGTTCTCCAGATCCTCTGTAAAATTAAGCTTATCTCCCATCGGGCTCCTTACTATCAGCGTGTCTCCTTGTCTCTTTTGGGTAAGTTGTGTAGAGAATTCTCCCACTGCTTTAACTGTAAACTCAAGATGCGCATCATCAGGTGTGCTTGTGAAAGTGAATGGTTTTTTCTTATCGCCTATAAGGCTATATTGTCCTGGAATAAAAGAAAAATCATCATGCCTTGTAAGCATGATGCTCTTTACATTATGGGTTACTGGTGCTACTGCAAGCACAGTAGATTCAAAATCCATTATCCCCATTTACCCTTATTCATATGGGCCTCAAGTTCAGCTTTAACAGATTGCATTATCTCCTCGAAATCCTGCATTGCCCGCTCTGCAAGAGCAACACAATTCTCATCCAGGTTCTCTTCATGGATTGTTGCAGCCAGGTCATATCCTTCTTCACAAAGCCCTGCCAAAGCCATGTGTGCCTCATTTGTCACTCTTGAGTTCTGCACTAGTCCCTCTGCTTCCTCATCCAGTTTATTGAATGCTTTCTTTGGCGCTCCACACTTCGGGCATTCTTCTGGTGCATCCTCATCCTCATGTATATATCCACAAGAACTACATTTCCATAGGGTCATTTTCTCACCTGCATTTCTCGCATTCATCAGAGAAGCACATGCATTCAGGTTCATAATATTCCTTTGGGTGCTTGCACGATGGGCATTCTTCAGGAGGCTGGGTTCCCTTATGTATATATCCACACTTGCTGCACTTCCAGGTTATCTCATTATCCCTCTTGTATGCAGTTCCGTTTTCTACCATCTCAAGTAATTTTCTGAATCTCTTCTCATGCTTTTCTTCTACCTTAGCGATTTGCCTGAAAAGATTTGCTGCATCCTGGTTTCCCTCTTCTTCTGCCTCTTTTGCAAATGTAGGGTACATGTCTGTTGTCTCATAATGCTCTCCTTCGATTGCAGCCTTCAGGTTTGCTTTAGTGTCACCGATCCCATTGAGCCTCTTGAACTCATCCTTTGCATGCTGTAGTTCATTTAATGCTGTCTCTTCAAATATCCTTGCGATGTAGTGGAATCCCTCTTTCCTTGCTGCCTTTGCATAGTAGTCATACTTATTTCTTGCCTGGCTTTCCCCGGCAAATGCGGCTTTCAGATTTTCTTCAGTCTTCATTTTTTCCCTCCTTTTTTCACAAAATTTTCATAATATTTAAGAGCTTTGATGTGAAAATTTATAGATACTTTAGCCTTAGTGATTAAGATCTAGTAATGAAGGCCTTTTTTTTTTGAAAAGACGGCTCTATAGAAATCCTCTGAATCGTTAGATAAATAAAGGAAACCCTCTGTCAATTTTGTTGAAAACCGCATCAACAGAGGTGTTTTCCTATGGCTATAAACAAAAATGTCTATAAAAATCTGATTTGAGCTGTCAAATTATGCATTCTCTGCAAATGCCGATTTATTCTAGCAAATTTTCGAAGCGAGACTTTACTCGCCATCAACTTTTAACTTTACTAATCATCAAGACTCATGAGCGCAAAGGCTATGAGTGCTTTGTCGAATGGCTTGCCACTTCAAAGGTCGTAAAATGGCTGAAACTTAAGAAAATACCTCATTTTACTACTTTGCAGAAGTTTGCTCAAAGGCTTGCAATCAAGAATCTTGAGCAGATTCTTATGGAATCTGCTAAAGTGACAAAGAAGTGCATGCCGCTATTGATGCTACAGGACTTTCTTTGCGAAATCCCAGTAGACATTATGAGAAAAGGATGGGTATCAAGATTAAGAAGAGAGACTTCTTCAAGCTCTGCTTTATAGCAGATCTTGATAATCAATTGATTATTGCAGCAAAAATGAGGAAAAAGCCTCGAAATGATATCCTAGATTTTGTTCCATTATGGAACAAAGTGAAGCATTTATCCTTATGGTTCTTCATGTATTGGGGATAAGGACTTGCATCATAACCTCATTTTTGAGGCTGGCCAGCATTGGGTGTTTGAAGAACCTAGAGGAATCCATCGAACAAAAGGTGCTGCCCGTAAACGGGCAAAAAGGCTACGAAATCATATCAAAAAGAGATGGAGGTCCCTTATTGAGACTATGAATGGAGTCATAAAGCAGAAATTTGGATCTACCATTCAGGCTAGACGACTTCCCAATAAGCTGAAACCTATCTTAAGATGCCTACAACATTTATAGGATTTCAAAGAAAAATCTTAAACTTGCGGCCTATTGCACATGTATATTGATATTTTGGCTTTCTGGTTTCTTTAAGGAAACCAGATTATGCAGCAAAGCTGCAGGGTTTGATAGGATATCTATACGGCCGACAGACCAAAGGGTTTATAATCTCCTTTTATAAAAGGCAAACACCATTTGCCATAATAAAATAGATATACATATATGCAGTAGATATAAAAACCATCATTCATTCAATACATAAATGGATAAGTTACTTGGATCTCTGAAATACACCCAGATGCAGACCCTCTCGCATCTGATACATCTGATTGACAAAGATAGCGATGTCCTGGATATAAAAGAAGTAATAGAAAATGATCCCCCTTTATGCATGAACCTCCTCAAGGTTGTCAATTCAGCTTATTTTTTCCCAAGAAAACCCATAAAAGATATCCAGGGCGCGATTGTACGTTTAGGTTACAACTACCTCTTAGAATTTGCCATGAACCAGAAACTCTACCAAGTATTCCCACCAGACAACCAGTTCAGAAAAGACCTCTGGAAACACAGTGTCGCGACAGCAATAACCCATAAACTGATGGATGAGAATGAATACGGAACTATGGGTACTCAAGCTTATACACTCGGCCTTATCCACGACATAGGGCTTTTTGCAGAGGAGCAGTTTTTCCCTGAATTTTATGAAGTGCTCCAGGACACCAACATAATCTCTTTAGAGAACAAGATTCTCGGATTCAATCACTGCAATATAGGAAGCATGATGTGCCATCAATGGAACATGCCTGAGGACATGGCATACGCAATCCTGAACCATCATGAGCCATACAAGAACACCCTTTCTGTGGCAGAAACAATTAGCCAGGACCTGAACTTTGGATTCAATGAGAAAACCCAACAAATCAAATATGAAAATACCGGATTCTCGGGATACGCCATAAAAAACATACAAAAGGAGACTTTGGAGGAACTAAAGCGACTACAAAATGCAGGACTCATTCCTTGAAACAAGAATTCGTCATCTCGAAAACAAGCTTAAAGTAGCTGAAGCGAAAGCTAAACGAAACAAGGACCTTTTCCATGAACTATATAACACACTTGAAAACAGGATGGAAGAAACTACAAGACAATACAAAGAACGTGAAAAAGAACTCAAATTCATACTCGATCAAAGAAAACTCCTCCTTGAAAAGACCACTAACCCTTTCTACACAACAGACAAGGAATTAAGATTCACAGAGGTTAACAAGGGGTTCTGCACCACTTTTAATGTGACATATGAAGACGTGATAGGATATAAAGCAGATGAAATATTCCCAAAAGATCTGGAAAATAAGATTACCCAAAGTGATAGGTCTATATTAGAATCCGGACAACCCGGCCCTTACGAACACATAATCTTTGATATTGACAAAGAACAAAAAGAGATTATCCTGATCAAATACCCTTTATTCGATGAGGAAGAACTAAAAGGTATCCTTGGCCTTTCCCTTGACCTGACTGAAACCTGCAAGCTCGAGAGCAAGCTAAAAGAAACAGAAGAGAAGATGACACATATGCTTGATAGTTTTCCAGGAATCTATGTTGAGGTTGACCTCAAGGGAAATATCCTGGACATAACAGAATCGATAAAGGAATTCACAGGCAGAAACAGGAAAAATACGATCTCCACAAATGTCCGTGAGTACATGAGATCTCCGGAGAAAGCAGATTCTGCTATTGCAGAAATCACTGAGAAAGGATATATCAATGATTTTCAGATCACACTCAGAACAATTTATGGGGACAAGATTCTTTACAGCGACAGGCTAGTGAAAAAGAAAGACAGGATAATAGGCTCCTTTAGTGATATTACAGAAATAATTAATAAGAACCATCAGATCAACAAGAGATTGAGATACGAAAAGGCAATCAATGAATGCTCAAAGCTTCTCATGTCAGGAAGAAAAGAGGAAGAAACACTTAATGAATGCATCAAAATCCTTCAGGATACTTCAGGTTGCAGCCGTGTAAACCTCATAGAAAGGAAAGGGAATTCCGGATACAATAGATATGAAGCATGCTCCCCAGAAACGATACCAGGAACAGAAGAGATAGACTACAAGAATCGCCCTACCTGGAAAAGATATCTTCCTCAAGGAATGACACTCAAGGGTTTGACAGAGGAATTCCCGGAAAAAGACCAATTAAAAGCCCAGAGTATAGAATCAATCATTGCCATTCCATTGTTCATCAAAGAAGAATGGTATGGACATCTTGGTTTTGAACATACCACCCCCTACCAATGGGAAGACACAGATATAAACCTTCTTGAGACCACTGCCCATATGATTGAAAGCTATATCACCCGGAAGTTAAATGAGCAAAAACTACATGACCTGGCCTACACAGATTCGCTTACCGGCCTTTATAACAGGAAAAGCTTCATTGAGCATCTCCAAAAAGAGATTGCAAGAGGAAATCGAGACAATCAGCAAAAAAGCATATTTTACATAGACATGGACAATTTCAAGGAAGTGAATGACAACTATGGCCATATATCAGGAGACAACGTCCTGATTGAAGTAGCACAAAGACTAAGATCAACCATAAGAGAAAGCGACTATGTCTACCGCCAGGGTGGCGACGAATTCTGCGTCCTTCTTCCCCAGGGTGAATCAGAAGAGGTTGCACAAAGGATAAAAGAAGCATTATCAAAACCCTACATACTAGGAGACAGGATCATATCCAATCTATCCCCAAGTATAGGGATAAGTGTATACAGGAATGAGAAAGGACCGACTGAAGTGATAATGGACCGGCTCATACAGGAGGCAGATACCGCAATGTATAAGGCAAAAGAGCTTGCAAAAGAAGGAAATGATGTGCCTTTCATAATATACAGAGATTGACTACAGCATGAGCAGTATCATCACAACAAGTGATATGTCCAGCACGAATGCATTATAGGTTTCAACAAGATAGAATCCCATAAAACGTTTGGATACCATCCTTTTAGTCTTAAGATGATCAAGCAGCATATGAGAGGAATAAGCAATCCCCACTACAAGACCCAGAGGGATACTTACGAGCAATAAACCCCCTGTCAACAATGTCATAAGAATCATCCCTTCTTTATGATGGATAAAACTCCTCTCTTTATACCGATGAAAATGAGTGCAATTGTTCCACATAGACCGAAAAGAGAAAGGCTTTGACTTGCACTTGAAAGCATGCTCCACAATATGATCAACATCAATGAATACTGCAAGAAAAGCGCAACTGAAAGCAAAGGACATGCTCATAAGCCCCATATAATTAGCAACAATACCAAGAAACAATGCAAATAAAAAATGAGTATGTGGATACATGAAGATAACAATAAATTACTATTATTTATAATCTATGAAGTACAATAACCATCAAGACCCCAACCACACCAATAAAGATAACTCCCAGGGACAGGTCTATATTGGATATAAGAATCCTCACCGAACCTGCCATCAGCCCCACCAAAAAGAAAAGTGTCTGGTCATGGAACCTTTTCAGGAAATAAGAGATAATCCTTGACATTGATACAAGCGCAAGAATCCCCCCCGCAATAAACATCAGCACAACAGGAAACCTTATCTCATGGAGTGCTGTAAGCATGAAATCATATTGCCCAAGCATCAGAAGTACAAAAGATCCGCTCACCCCCGGAAGAAGCATCGCGCATACCGCAAGAAACCCGCTAAGAAAGATTATCCCAAGATTATGAGATGCTATCAGCCATTCAAGACTAGTCACAAAAAAGCCTGCTGCAAAGCCCGCAAGTCCGGCAGCAAAAGAATCCACATTACATTTTCTCTTGTAAGAGATTGTAACAATGGAACCTATTATCAGTCCTGAAAAAAAAGCAAACATCAGTGAAGGGAACCTCTCCATCAGAAAGGGGATAAAAAAAGAGCCTGCAATGATTGCTGCAAATATTCCACTTCCAAGCAGGATAAGAAAATATGGATCCATAGAGAAGAAAGATTTTTTTGCATCATGCAGGTATCTGCGCTTTTTTGTACGAAAATAAGATACAAGAGATATGATAAACCTCAGATTAATATTCCCAAGCGCCTTCATCAGTCTCTCATACACACCAAGGACAAGCGCCATGGTCCCACCTGAGACTCCAGGGATTATATCAGAAAATCCCATGAGCAAACCTTTCAAGAATAGCATGATTGAAACTATGCACATCTGATTTAAAAATATTTAGAAAATATCAAGCAACTCTTCTATTGAATCAATCACATAGTCAGCCTCTGCCTCATCCTTATCAGAACCATAACGTGCAAAACAAGCCTTCATTCCACACGCTCGGGCACCTGCAAGATCACGCTCAGGATTATCCCCTATCATGACACATTCACCAGGCAGCTTTTCCTTTATAAGAAGAAAAGGCTCTTTTCCTGGTTTGTAAACACCCGTATCCTCATGCGCAACCACAGGATCAAAGAAATTATCAAGCCCCATGTTGGTAAGCCTTATCCATGCTTTCAGTTTTGGCGCATCTGATAGTATTGCCAAGTTATATCCCCTTCTCTGCAATTCCCTCAATGTTGACGCCACCCTTGGATAAGGCCGAAGAAAAGCTGTTCTCACCCTCCTGTAAGCAACAATACCATAAGCAAGCATCCTGTAATCCATTTTCCCAACTTCATCAAGAAACTTCTGGAAGATAAGAGGGTCTTCCAACCCCTCCTCATGATACAAGGAATATAGCTTATCCAATGCCTCCTTTTTTCCCATTGAAAGCCCTGCATCGATCATCGCATCGATTGCAGCCTCGCATGAGAACCTCTTGAATCTCATGAAATCAATAAGAGTATTGTCAAGATCAAAGATCAGCGAAGTCATACTTTTTTTAAAGCAAACCTTATTTAAAAAACTATTGGCGATAACAAGCCGATAACAAATCTTTCAACAGAGAACCACAAAATTTAATAACAACTCTTCCAAAAAAAACTATATGAGACTCATCATGTTTGGTCCGCCAGGTGTCGGAAAAGGAACTATCACTGAGATGATAAAAAAAGAGATGGACATAGCCCATATCTCCACAGGAGACCTTCTCAGAGAAGCTGTAAAGAACAAGACTGAATTAGGCCTTCAGGCAAAATCCTACATGGATGCAGGAGACCTTGTACCAGACAGTATAGTTCTCTCCCTTCTCAAGGAAAGGATCACCCAATGCAACGGATATATCCTGGATGGTTTTCCCCGCGATATCGAACAGACTGAATCGCTTGAAAAAGAAGGCATAAAGATTGACAAGGTAATAGACCTTAAAGCTCCCGACCAGACAGTGATAGATCGCATCGCTTCCCGCAGGATCTGCAGCAACTGCAAAGCAGTATACAACCTTCTTTTCATGAGGCCAAAACAAGAGAACAAGTGCGACCTCTGCCAGGGAGAACTCATACAAAGGGAAGACGATAAGCCTGAATCAGTAAAGCACAGGCTTGAAGTATACCACAAGAAGACCCAGCCTTTGATTGAGTTCTATAAGAACAAAGGCCTTTTGATAGAGGTTGATGCATCACCTAATGATCCGGAATTAGTCTATTCAGAAGTCATCAAAGCCTTTAAGGCCTCTGTCGCATAAGCTCCTTTTTCCAGCTTGAAAGACACTTCACAGGTCCCTTCAATGATCTCACCTATCTTCAGGTCATGGAATCTCTTGTAAAGATCACGTTCATCCCCCTCGCATGTAAGTGAAGGGATCTTTCTTACAATGAAATCACGCAGGTTTATCCCTTCCTTTTCCAGGATTGTTGAAACAATACCTGATAAGTAAGGATCAGATATCTCAGTATCAAAACCCAGCAAAGGGATCCTTTCATACTCCTTGCCATCCTCGACAACCTCCCTTGCAAGCCAATTCCAAAGTTTACTCTGGTAGCTATGAACAAACAGCAGCAAAAGCTTTTCAGGCAAGGTCCTGAGAGCTCCGACATGGTCATTTGGACGCTTTCCAAGATGCTCCCTTATCTTTTCCTCATATTCCCCATGACCGCTCAAAAGCAAGTTGCTGGCTTCTGAAAAATTCCCTTTTATCAATGCCTTTCCTATCTTCGCATTTGAATGACTGAATCTCTGCTCCCCGTAATAATTGACAAACCTATCCTTGGGCACAATCTCTCTTATATCCCTGATAACTATCTCAAATGCATTACCCCATAGATCCCCTAATGTAAGAGGCCTGTCACGATAACCTGCAAAACTCACCTTCAGGTCACGCTCTGAAAAATCCCTCCCTCTCAATACAGATATATACTGGCGTGTTACTGCATATTTATCCTTTATTCCTGCATAGCCGATATGCTTTGTTTTTATCCTGAATGCACGGGCAACATGCTCAAGAGCCCGCATCGTGGTATAATTCCTCTTCTCCAACAGAAAATACATGTACTTGCCCTTACCCAACTCATAATCAGGTATCTCTTCAACAACAAAATCTTCAGGATAGCACTTTATCATATACATCATGAGTAGCAAAAGATATTTAAAGATAATCAAAACCGCCTATTCTATGGGCCAGTAGCATAGCCTGGATAATGCGACAGCCTCCTAAGCTGTAGATCGGGAGTTCGAATCTTCCCTGGCCCGTCATATTTTTATATGTGAACATTCTAAGGATTTATCATGAATTTCAAGAGGATCAGTGTCCTGGTATGGCTCACCCTAGGTTTTATCCTCCTTTTCTCAATCATCAAGAACACTGGTCCCTCCACGATATTCGCAGCATTTGTGAAAGCACAATGGATCTGGCTCCTCCCCTACCTTCTGACCTCTTTTTTCATAGTACTATGCCTTGTCACCAGGTGGTATCTTATCCTCTTCTCCCTTGGAAAAAGGATTGGTTTCATCAAACTCTTCTTCATATACACCAGTGGTTTTTCAATAGCCTACCTCTCCCCTGTCCCCATAACCGGAGGCGAAGGTGCAAAAGCCTTTCTCCTGAACAAGAACAACATAGAATACAGGAAAGGGCTCACATCTGTTCTAATAGACAAATCAATTGAAGCGACAATGAATGTCATCTTCTCCATAATAGGACTTATTTTTCTGATACTCCACCTTGCATTACCCCATAACACCATCCTTACTATCACCCTTGGCACAATCATAGCGATAATGGCACTTGCTTTCTTCTACTACCGAAACCTCACCGAAAAACCCCTCCTTATGCCTGCATTCCGCACCCTAAGATTCATAAATTCAAGATTTGTATACAGGCATGAATACAGCGTAAGAGAGATTGAAAAAAGAATCTCATTCTTTTTCCGGAAAAACAGGCTTGTCTTCATCCTTGCACTGACTGTAAGCTTTACAGCCTGGATCTTCATGTTCATAGAATACAAGCTGCTCCTGCTTACCTTCGGTTATAATGCTCCAATAAGCATCCTTTTCCTGGTCATAGCAGTAGTTGCAATTGTATATATAATACCTATCCCTGCAGCCCTTGGAGCGCTTGAAGGAGGACAGGTGACAATAACAAGGATGACCTACATGAACAGCGCAGATGCTGTTGCATTCAGTACAGTCCTGCGTTCCCGAGACCTTATAATAACATTTACAGGCCTCATCTACCTCTTCAACTACGGTATGAATTTCATGAAAAAATGATAGAAAGATTAATAATAGCCCGTGAAGGGGCACGCATGGCAAAACGAAGCATCCAGGTAAGGATTAAAGGTTTTTCCAGGTACCAGGGCAATGCCAAAGAGATCTGCAGAGAGATAATAAAGGATTGCTTTAACCAAAGGTACTTCCAGGTAAGTAACGGCCATTTCAAAAGTTTCTACATAAGGGATTTTTCCTGGTGCATCCAGCCTCTCCTGGATTTGGGTTTCGAAAAAGAAGTCTACTCCACCCTGGAATACTGCCTCTCCTGCTACGAACGACACAACCGGGTATCCGTAGCAATATCAGATGTTCCCTTTGATTTCCCACGCTTTGCAGTCGATTCCTTGCCAAGCCTCATACACTGCCTCAAGGTTGCAGACGCCCGCTCTCTGCTTGAAAAGCACAAGGAATTCCTCATAGACCAGCTGAACCACTATTACCGCCAGGTCATAGACAAGTCTAACGGAATGGTCAAAAAAGGCCATTTCTCTTCCATAAAAGACCACTACATCAGGAACAGTTGTTGCTATGACAATACCATGGTAGCAATGCTCTCAAAAGATCTCAATGAACTTTCCTTCTACAACCCTGTTCGTGAATTCAGGTATGAGAAGCTTCTGGTTTTCACTTTTTGGAACGGCGAATATTTCAGGGACGAAGAAAGAAGCGATATAATCTCAGGCGATGCAAACATATTTCCCTTCTGGTCAGGGGTTATAACTGACAAGAAGATGCTCCATTCAGCACTTAAGACCCTTCAAAAGGAAGGACTTGAATCACCTTATCCCCTGGCATACACCAAGAGAGATGCAGGAAATAAAATAAAAGCAAGCATCCTTGCGCCGGGTTACGAGGACGACAGCTTATGGATGCATATAGGGTCTCTCTTTTTACAGTTGATAAAAGAAGTCTCAAGAAAGGATTTCAACACTTACCTCAAAAGATACACAACCCTGATAGAAGAACATCAGACATTTCTGGAAGTTCTTGACAAAGAAGGCAAACCCTTCAAAAGACTCTTCTACATAACAGATGAAGCAATGCTTTGGGCAAGCATATACCTTAGCCTCTGCGAAAACTGACATGCAAAGTGCCTGTATAATTCCCATATGAGACTGTCTCCGGAACCTTTACAAACACACTTAGCTTCTTTGTTTCCTGTGGCTCAAGCATGAAATCATTCTCAGAAACTTTCATCCATCCAGCAACATCCCCCTCTACAGAAAAGTCCACGGTAACTGGATAAGCCTTGGGATTTGTAATATTAAGATATCTTTTCCCACTGCTGCCTGGAGATACTGTACCAAACCACAATGCATCAGTTCCTGTATGCATCCCGATATAATCCGACACATGAACATGTATATCAAGTGTCTGTACATCTGCCTGATAAAAATGCGTATATCCAAAATACGTGGCAAGTATCACAAGGATACCCACTCCAAGTATAAAGCCCACCAGATGATATATTCTCATTCTATCTATGCCTCATGAACCAGAACAGATTGAAAACAATCAAAAGCACTAGTGCACCTGCAAGAAGCACCACTATACTAGTTGTTGAAAGAGCCTGTTCCTCTTCAAGAGGCTTTTCAACTGAAAGGCTGTCTGTAACAACAGTCTTTTCTCCTCCATAATGAAGTGAGATCATTATCTCATGCATCCCTGGTTCTATTCCCTCAGTATCAAGATAATCTGAGATAGTAACCTCTTCCCATGCACCTATATCATGATTAGCAGTCTTGAACATCTTTTGTCCATCAACAAACACCACAGCATATACATCTTTTAGGTCATTGTTCCAGCCGCTTTCTATTGTGATAAAGAACTTGTTTATGTTTTCGCTCAGGACACTTTCAGTATAATTTATTATAGAGACCTCCAATGACCCTATCCTGAAATCATCCTGCAATTCAGTTGAATTCCCATCCCAGGACAAGTCAGCAAAAGCCTGGTAATCACCTACAGCCCACCCAGAGGTGTCAAAAGAACCGCTCAAAGTCACTTCATTCCCGCTTGAAAGAGAATCTGAATCACTCATGGTAGCAAGTACCGAACCCTCAGAATCCCTTATCTCTATTTCAGCGCTTATTCTATCAATATCCTGATGGCTCCAGCTTTCAGCAGTTATCTCAACCTGGCCAGTCTCATTTATGTTAAGGTCTGATGCCCTCATAGAAGATTCAATACGCTTCTCTTCAAAATATACCTGTATTGGCACGGTCTTTTGCACGATAGCAGTTCCCCCCACATTCGCAGAATTCTCAGAGTCTCCTTTCGCACTCACAACTAAAGATTGCATCCCTCCCTGCGAGATTGTTGCATTCTCAGGAAAAGAAATGATAAGGGAAAAGCTTTTTTTGTCAACATCCGTAATCCTTGCATAAGGCCTCATATCAATATCTCCCAGGTATCCCTCCTTCAGGGAAAGACTAAAATCATCGTCACCAACAATCTCATAATCAATAGTGTAAGTTTTACCTGGCTCAAAAAGAATAGGCCCATCCAGAGGTTGAGTCGACAGACCAACTCCCATGACACAGGGAAGTAAAAGAAAAAGTAATAAGATCCTCATTGCGGACTTTCACCGATCACATAGATCGTTGCTGTGTTTGCCTGTTTTGGCGCATCATCCGGAATCTGCACACGAATCTCAAGCTCTACCTCATCCTCAGAGGAGCCATAGAGGAAATCATAGTCTGTACCTGGTACTCCGCAAAGGTTAAGTGGAGTTCCCTGGGTAAGATTCTGCCATCCTGAGATAAAGCCACTGCTGCATGAATCAGTAGTATCATCACTTCCTGGATGATCTGATTCAAAACCTGATACTGCCCGGAACTGGAATGATGCATTCGCATTGTTTCCAAACATCTCAGTCGCATTAGTGCTAGCGTTCAACTGAAGACTCATATTATAATTCCCATCATTCCTGAGCAAAAGCCCATCCTGATAATTAGTGGTATCATTCCACAGGTTGCCTGAACCTGCTCCTTCACAGCATAATTCATCATGGGTACCATTGCTTACCATCTCACAATATGAGCATGTGTCAGAAACAAACCCTGAACCGAAATCAACTGTATCATCTACAAAACTGATCTCAGTTATTTCAATAACCTCTACACTTGCCTGTCCTGTAGTATTGGAGGATCCGGCAAGACCTGATACACCTGTAAACCCAGGCTGTGTTAGCTTGTTAAGTGTAATGAGTGTTCCGCCTAAGGAAACCACTATCGCAGCCATCAGGAGAACCGCTATTGTTTTATTTGATATCTCTTCCATAAATCACACCTCATTTGACTGTCAGACTGACAACAGCTTCTTTACGTTCTTCAGGCGGCTCTTTTACAGTCAAAGAGACCTGCCCATTAGCCTCTTTTTCGGATTCTGTCACAGGAACCTTTGTATCCGGAACACTGTCAACCAGCGTCCAGGTACTTAATAATGAAACTAAAATTGTCAATACAAGAAAGACTAAAATGGTTTTTTTCGATATATCTTCTGACATTGTCACTTTTTCCTGGGGGGAGCTATTATTTAAAGATTTCTATTTTACCAGGAATTCGCAGTAATCATCACCTTTGAGCACGCACTTATTGACCGATGCATCAACCTCAGCCCCGAACAGACCTGAAAAGAAACCAGCAATCAGACCGCACTGCACAGAACATGAAGTATTGCTCTTATGATGCGGAAGTGCGGATTCATGTATCCTTACTATCGCATGCTTAGACCCTGCATCAAGATCTATCAGCTCAAGTTTTCCCAGGCCATAGACCTCATACAACTGAGGCACTATCTCTGCAAGTTCAGGAAATTTCATCCTAAGCCTTTTCACATGCTCTGATGTGGCCTTAGATACATGCTCTTTCAATAAAGGATACACATCAGAATGCATCTCCTCCAGAGAAGCAATAAAATCAAGGGATAAAGGAACAAAACCAACACCCAATATCTCTAAAGAACCATCTGTATAGAAGAACTGACGAGTAAAAAGGAGTTTCTTGAAAAATGTTCCCAGCATTTGTATCGTATCAGTTTCAGTCTTTTTTAACTTTTTGCTTTCATATGAGAAAAAGAGAACAAGGATTTTTTTTTACATAAAGAAAGATATAAAAACAACCAATACCAGATAATAAAAATGCAATACAAAGGAAAACGTCTCACCAACAAAGTACTTGAGATAATCATCAAGCAATGGCCAATACATCCCTCTGGTATATGCCGCCATCTCAAAATAGAAGTGACTGCATCCAACATATCAAAAATAAACTATCATTTCAGGGTTCTTGAAGAGAGAGGGTTCATCCATACCAAGCAGATAGACCGGGCGGTTGTCGCCTGGCCTGCAGAGATTGACAAGATCAGGATGGTCCACCAGATGATACAGGACATCTAATTTGTGACTACATTGATTACTTCTTCCTTGTCCCGCAAATTGGTAATTACAGAATCAAGGTTTCCTGGTTCAGGCTCTTCTATCTCAAGTATCAGGTTAAACAGGTTCTCCTTTCCTTGTCTCGTATTAACGCTTCGCATCTTAAGATTATTCTTGACGAAAAGATTGAGGACCTCTGTAAGTATCGCCTGACCTTCCTTCAAGGTAATCCTTACTGTGATTGTCTCCTTCAGGTCACCTGTCCAACGGACCCCTACCTTTTTTGAAGGGTCAAGGCTGTAAACATTAGGGCATCCAGCCTTATGCACTGTTATCTTCTTATCCTTAGTATGAAAAGCCACGATCTCATCGCCTGGATGAGGATCACAGCATTTTGACAGTTTCACCGGCTGCTTTCCATCAACCTCAATAAAAGATGCAAGATTGCGGTGCTCATGTGCCTTCTGTTTTGTATCCTTCTCAACAGACACATGCAAGAAACTCTTGATCTTAGCCCTTGCTTTTGAACTCATAACAAAATTAAGCCATTGCCTTGAAGGCTTAGCATTCTTAGAAGTTATTATCTCTACTATATCCCCTGGCTTTAGCTTATGATTGAGAGGCACAACCTTGCCATTGACAAGCGCCTTTGATGTGTGTTCCCCTATATTTGTATGCACCCCATACGCAAAATCAACAGGAGTACCACCTTCAGGAACCTTTATGGGATCACCTTTCGGTGTGAATGCGACAATCTCATTATCAAACAGATCAAGTTTCAATGTCTCAATAAAGTCCTGCCCATTGACTGAGCTATGCTTCCATTCAAGTAGCTGCTTTATCCAGGAGATCTTCCTATCAAACCATTTGTCCTTGTCAGTTCCCTTATATCTCCAGTGAGCTGCAATCCCATGCTCTGCAACATTGTTAGCATCCTCAGTCCTTATCTGCACCTCAAGCAGCCTTCCCTCATTAACTCGCACTATTGTATGCAGGCTCTGGTAACCATTGGTCTTTGGGTTTGCGATATAATCCTTGAATCTTCTATGAACTGGAGTCCACAATTCATGCACAACCCCTAGAGCTGTATAGCAATCAGGGATACTTTTCGTGATGATCCTTACAGCAATAAGGTCATATATCTCATCAAGATCAAGGTTTTTCTTGAGCATCTTCTTGTAGATACTATAGAAATACTTGGCCCTTCCGTATACCTCAAGCTGCAGACCACGCATCTTCAATTCATCCCTGAGGTTTGCGATTATCCTTTCCGTTGCCTTTTCCCTCTCATGCCTCTTTTCAGAGATCTTCTCCTTGAGAAAAGTGTATACTTCAGGTTTCATGTAACGAAGTGAAAGATCCTCCAGTTCACCTTTTATGAACCAGATACCCAGCTTATGTGCAATCGGAGCATAGATATCCAAGGTCTCCTGAGATATTCTTTTTTGTTTTTCAGGACTAAATGTCTCAAGGGTCCGCATATTATGCAGACGGTCACACAGCTTTATGAGCATGATCCTTATATCCTTGGTTGTTGCAAGGAGGATCTTTCTTATGTTCTCCGCCTTATACTCTTCCCTGGTCTCGTATTTCCTCTTGTCAAGATTGGTAAGTCCCTCAACAATCCCTGCAACTTCATCACCGAATTCACGCCTGATATCACTAAGCTTGTAATGTGTCTCCTCCACAACATCATGCAAAAGGGCTGCGGATATCGTAGCAGAACCAACCTTCAACTGGGTCAGGATCAAAGCAACACCCAAAGGATGCTGAAAATAAGGCTCTCCTGAATCCCTGAGCTGTCCTTCATGAGCCTTCTTCGCAAAATTGAATGCCTTTGTTATGAGAGCTACATCTGCATTAGGATTGTAATCTGTGATTTTCCTGACCAGATCCTGGGCTCTCATCCTCAAAAATAATGAAATTGGATTATTAAAGTTTATGGCAAAATCAGTATCTCCGATACTTAAAAAGAAAATGGTGCTGCCTTGCAGGAGGATAACA
>CAYYOI010000034.1:0-15678 GCA_964473285.1 uncultured Methanosarcinales archaeon
CAGGCGAAACAAAAGCTTTAAATAGGTAATTATCATTACAATAGAGTGAGGGGTTTTAATGGCTGAAGATGAAAAGAAATTCTCAAAACAGATCATAGGAAAGACTGTGGTAAGCAAGGCCGGGAAAAGGTTCGGTGAAGTGGGGGACATTATATTTGAGACCCGATCCGGTGAACTGATTCACTTGGTACTTAACAATCCTACCCAGTATTCCAATAAGCTAGAGCTTGAACGCGACAAGGAAGGGCATATACTGATACCTTTCAGTGCGGTCATGGCCATGGGAGATTTCATGGTGATCTCTGAAGAAGATATCATTTAATTTCTTTCTTATTCGAAATCTTTATAAAAGGTTTTGGGTTTCTCTGACTTATTAAGGTGTTTGATCATGAAGATTCCAAAGTTAAAAAAGCGATATTGTCCTTACTGCAAGAAACATACTGAACATAAGGTTACACAGAATAAAAGGCGGACTGCAAGTTCTCTTACATTCGGTTCCAAGTACCGGGCAAGGTTCAGGGGTAGGGCCCGTGGTTCAGGTAATCTTGGACGTTATTCAAAACCAGCTGTAACCAAGTTTAAGATGACCGGGTCAAAGGTCTCAAAAAAGACAGATCTTCGGTATGCCTGCTCTGTGTGTAATAAGAAACATATGCAGAACAAAGGATTTCGTGCAAAGAAGGTTGAACTGGTTTAATGATTGAGTGGAAAACCAATCCTGATTCCTCAGAGTCCTTAACCAACATATTGGATTCCAGTGTCAAGGAATGGTTCTTCTCTGCGTTTTCTTCGTTTTCTCTTCCACAAAAATATGCAGTGAAGGAGATACACAGCCGTAGGCATACCTTGGTAAGTGCGCCGACTGGTGCAACAAAGACACTTACTGCATTTCTTTCCATTCTCAATGAGCTTGTTGATTCCAGTAAAAAAGGGATTCTCGAAGACAGGGTTTATTGCGTGTATGTAAGTCCACTTAAGGCCCTTAATTATGATATAGAGGTTAACCTGCTTGGCCCCTTGAGGCAGATAGAGGATATCTGCGGGAAACTTGGTATAAGGATAGGAGTAAGAACAGGAGATACCACAGCTGCCCAAAAAAGGCAGATGCTGAAGAACCCGCCTCATATACTGATAACAACACCTGAATCACTTGCCATAATGCTCACTTCACTTCGTTTCCGGCAATACCTCTCTCATGTGGACTGGTGTGTTGTGGATGAGATCCATGCTCTGGCTGAGAACAAGAGGGGAACTCATCTTTCTCTTACACTTGAACACCTGTCTATGCTATCACCTCACATGGCACGTGTGGGGCTTTCTGCAACCATTGCTCCGCTTGAGGAGATTGCAGGTTTTCTTGTGGGTTCCAGGGATTGTATCATAATAGATGTCCAGTTCCTGAAGTCACTGGATCTTAAGGTACTTGCTCCAGGAGGGCTTATAGATGTGTCTCATAAGAGGATGCACAGGGCTTTGTATGAGAAGATACATGAGCTTTTGCAGGAGCATAAGACTACTCTTATTTTTACCAATACACGGGCAGCGACTGAGCGCGTGGTGCATACACTTAAGGAGATGTATCCGCGGCACTATGGGGATAATATAGGGGCGCATCATGGGTCGCTTTCAAAGGATATGCGTTTCTCGATTGAATCAAGGTTAAGGGAGGGTTCACTTAAGGTGGTGGTCAGTTCCACTTCACTTGAATTGGGGATCGATATAGGTCATATTGACCTTGTAATTTTGATGGGTTCCCCTAAATCTGTTGCCAGGGGAATGCAGCGGATAGGGCGTGCAGGGCACAAACTGCATGAGACTGCAAAGGGACGTTTGCTTGTCCTTGATCGGGATGACCTGGTGGAGTGCAGTGTCCTTGTCAAGGCAGCGCTTGAGAAAAAGATAGATAGGATCCATATACCCAGGAATTGCCTTGATGTGCTTGCACAACAGATAGTAGGTTTTGTCCTAGGGGGCAAGATAGGGAGGGATGCCTTATTCAGGATGATCAGGCAAAGCTACCCTTATGCAAATCTTTCTGAGAGGGAATTTGAGGATGTGCTATCTTATCTTGCTGGTGAGTTCTCTTCCTTGGAAGACAGGTATGTTTATGCGAAGATATGGCGTAATGAAGGGATGATAGGAAAGAGGGGAAAGCTTACCCGGATGATATACATGACAAATATCGGGACCATTCCTGATGAGACAGAGATTCTTGTCAAGGTGGGAGATCAGGTTGTCGGGGCATTGGATGAGGGTTTCCTTGAGAAACTGAAAAAGGGCGATGTTTTTGTATTAGGGGGAGGTGTCTATCAGTTCAGGTATGCAAAGGGGATGGTTGCTTATGTGAGTTCCTCTGTGGACAAACCGCCTACAGTTCCTGCCTGGTTTTCTGAGATGCTTCCGCTTTCTTATGATCTTGCCTGTGAGATCGGAAGGCTGAGGAGGTTGGTCAAGCAAAGGATTGATTCCGGGGCAAAGGATTTCCTGTCGGAATTCTTGCACATGGATTCAGTGGATGAGATATATCAATATTTTAGAGAACAAAACGATTTTATAAGTATTCCAACTGATAAGGAATTGATAATAGAGGTTTATTCTGATAAGAAACAGACCTATTACTTTTTTCATAGCATGTATGGGAGACGGGTTAATGATTGCCTGTCAAGAGCTCTTGCTTATGCAATATCAAGGCTTGACCATCGTGATGTTGAGATAGGGATAAATGACAATGGTTTCTATGTTACAGCCAGCAAGCGAATCCAAGTGAAAAGGGCTTTCTCTTATCTTAAGGCAGAGAAGCTTGATCTAGTACTTAAGGCAGCAATAGACAAGACTGAGGTTCTAAAAAGGAGGTTCAGGCATGTTGCAGGAAGGGCTTTCATGGTGCTTCGTAATTACAAGGGGCAGGCAAAGCGAGTTGGACGTCAGCAGGTCTCTTCGCAGATACTCCTTAATGCGTGCAGGCGGATATCACAGGATTTTCCCTTGATACAGGAGGCAAGACGGGAAGTCTTAGAAGACCTGATGGATATGGAAGGTGCCCGGGAGGTTCTCAGGCAAATCGAGGATGGTTCAGTTACATTGGTTGAAAGACATTCAAGGTTTCCCAGTCCTTTTGCATTTAACCTGATGATTCAAGGATTCAGTGATGTATTGAAGGTTGAGGATAAGGTGGAGTTTCTTAACAGGATGCATGAAAGGGTGCTTTCCCATATTAAAGGAGATCACAGCGCTTTTGAACTGGATATGCGGAGATTACCACGAAAAAAACCTTATGATAAGCGTCTTTTGAGACTGGTCTCTCATCTATCACTGCCTGAAGTGGGTTCAGATGAACTGATGAGGGCTGTTGTTGAAGAGATGTCCGAGGATCTTGCAAAAAGGGTGAGATCGCATCAGTCGAAGATACTTGAAAAATGGCCGCATGAAGCTGCAAAGTATTTTCTTAGGAAAGCAGAAGAAAAATTCTCTTATGAATCATTCTGGGAGGAGGAGTCTCATAAGAAGGAGCTTGAAGGAGAGGAAAGGCGAGAGAGGCTGCGACAGGACTTTCTCAAGGCTGCAAGAAGAGTTGGGCTGGAGGCTGATATCCAGCATGATATATTGTCTGCAATAAACGGGGATAGAATCTCAGAAAAGACACGTGTATGGCTTGATTCCTTATTGGACGGGACGATTCCTAAGCTTTGGAGCGATGAGCTCATCAGGTTCTTCCGCTCTTTGTAGTGCCGCTTCTACAAGCCCGTAGAACATGGGTGAAGGATCCTCAAGCCTGGAAGTGAGTTCAGGATGGAATTGGGCACCCATGAAGAAAGGGTGGCCTGGAAGCTCAATCACCTGCATAATCTTTTCCTCAGGAGTCATACCGCTGAAAACAAGGCCTTTCTTTTGTATTGTCTGGATGTATTCGGGATTCACTTCATACCTGTGCCTGAAACGTCTTCTTATGGTGGAGTCACCGAATAGTTCATGTGCCCTTGTCTTTGGCTTGATCTTTACATCATGGCCACCAAGACGCATGGTGCCGCCTTTTTCTGTGACTTCTTTTTGTTCAGGAAGGATATCTACTACAGGATGATTTGTGTCAGGATCAAATTCTGTTGAGTTTGCTTTTTCAAGTCCACATACATTACGGGCGAACTCTATTACTGCAATCTGAAGACCAAGGCATATGCCAAGGAATGGGATGTTCTTCTCACGGATATACTGGATTACCTTGATCTTTCCTTCACTACCTCTTGATCCGAATCCACCTGGAACAATAACGCCGTCTATCCCTTGCAATGCTTTTTCTACAGGTACTTTTCCTTCTTCTATTTCTGTTGTCTCTATCCACTTGAGTTCCACGGTAGTATCAAGATGGGCTCCTGCGTGTTTGAGTGCTTCCATAATGCTTATGTAAGAATCGTGGAGCTTGGTATATTTTCCACAGATTGCGATGGTAACTTTCTTGCTTGACCCTTTGATTGTCTTGACTAGTTTCTCCCAGTTGGAAAGGCCGGTTGTCTGGAGGGATAAGCGTTCCTGCAGGATCTTATCAACCTTTTCCTGCTTGAATATGAGAGGCAATTCATATACCTGGTCAAAGTCAGGGTCTGATATGACATTTTCAGGGTCAACATTACAGAAAAGGGCAATCTTCTTTCTGGATTCCTCATCAAGTGTCCTTGGGGTGCGACCAACTATTATATCTGGTTGTATCCCAATCTCTCTTAGTTTCTGCACGCTTTGCTGGGTAGGTTTTGTCTTTTGTTCTCCTACACAATCAAGTTCTGGAAGATATGTAACATGGATATACAGTATATTGTCTCTTCCTACCTCACTCCTGAGTTGCCGGGCAGCCTCATTGAAAAGCATCATCTCAATGTCTCCCACAGTCCCCCCCATCTCGATTAGCACTACATCAGCCTTTTCCTGTTCTGCAATCTCGAAAAACCTCTGCTTTATCGCATCTGTCACATGTGGGATCATCTGTACGGTCTTTCCCAGGTAATCTCCTCTGCGTTCCTTCTCTATTACCATCTGGAAAATCTTTCCGGATGTAAGGTTCCATGAGAACTTACAGTCAGTATTGAGAAATCTCTCATAATGGCCAAAATCAAGGTCAACCTCTCCTCCGTCATCAAGCACGAAAACCTCTCCATGCTCAAAAGGGTTCATGGTTCCAGGGTCAATATTCAGGTACCCGTCACATTTTATGCTTATTACCTTGTTCTTTGTTGCAAGAAGTCTTCCTACGGAGGCACTGACAATCCCTTTTCCAAGACCGGAAAGTACACCTCCGGTTGTCACTATGAATTTAGGCATACAATTGCTCTTTTCCACTTGTTTTTAAAACTTTCTTATCCCTTTAGTCCTCTTTAGAGAAAGCTTTAAATAAATCATACTATTTGAATTATACTAGTATTTATTGAAAGGTGGTAAATGTGAGCAAGACTGATCATGATGAAAAGAAAAAATCTTCTGAACCAAAGCGGGTGAAGGTTAACCGGAAAAAGACTAAACGTCGCAAAACCGAGATCCAAAAACCAGCATCAAAGAATTCAATATTATATGTAATTGCAGCAATAGTTTTGGTTGCTGTTTTTGCGATACTAATCTCCATAAGTGGTGATTCTGATGGAAATACCGATACAGGAGAACCTGAAACAAGTATTGTTGCAGAAGTGAATGGCGAGGAAATAACGCTTGAAGAAATCAACAGGCAGTATGACCTTTTGCCGGCAGAAATGCAGCAGACAATAACAAAAGAAGTACTACTTAACAGGACAATCGATGAGATGATCCTTGTACAGGAGGCTGAGAATCAAGGTATTACTGTAACAAATATGGAAGTGCAGGAGTACATCCAGCAATTGATGCAACAGAGCGGAATAACTGAAGAAGCACTGGAACAGCAGCTTGAACAGACAGGAATGACGAGGGATGACCTGGAAGCCATATATGAAAAGCAGTTGAAAATAACGAAACTGCTTAACCAGACAGATCTGGGTATTGAGGTTTCAGATGAGGAGATTCAACAATACTATGACGAGAATACCAATTCAAGCATGATAACTGTTCCTCAGCAGGTAAGGGCAAGGCATATCCTTTTACAGAATGAAAGTCTTGCACAGGAGCTACTAGGGCGTCTTGAAGATGAATCCTTTGCAGATCTTGCGCAGAATTATTCCCAGGATACAGGTTCTGCACAGCAAGGAGGGGATCTTGGATATTTCCCTGAAGGAGCAATGGTTCCTGCTTTCAATGATGCAGTATTCAGTATGGATGTGAATGACAGCCCTCGTATAGTTGAGAGTTCATTTGGTTACCATATTGTGGATGTTACCGGAACCAAGGAAGGATATGTTAATTCCTTAGAAGAGGTAGAGTCAGACATAAGGAATGCAATTGAGCAACAAAAACAGCAGGAGGCATTGACTGAATATATCACAGACCTGCGAAACGATGCAGATGTGACAATCAACAAGGAATCCCTTTCTGATACAGGCTCAGATAATTCAGGCTCAGGAAATTCTGGGTCAGATATAGAAACGTTCAATAAGATTGGGGACGATGTATGTACAGAAGATGGAAAGCCAATCATTAGGGTATATACATCTTCAACCTGTCCGCATTGTCATTGGGTGAATCCTGCGGTTGATGAGGTCTTGAAGGAATACTCTGACCAGATTGTCGCAAGGCACTGGGAAGTTGATACTAAGGATGATCTGCTTACACCTGAAGAGGAAGGTTCAATCCCTGCTCAGGATATGCAGGTATATCAGGAGAATAATCCTGAAGGGTATGTTCCTTACTTTGATTTCGGCTGTGTCTATAATCGTGTAGGAACCGGATACGAGAGAGAGGACGACCTTGAGAAAGAAAAACAGGAGTTCCGGACAATAATTGAAGAATTAATTTAATTTTATATGAAGACCTCCTTTCGAGGTTTTCATGTTCAAAATTCTTGCTATCTGTGAATCCGTAATACTCTTTATGGGTGGGATTCACTATTTCAATCATAGTGAGAATTTTTTTATTCTAATTTCTCTTCTTTTGGATTGTATGCTTCAATTGGTGCATATGTCATGGATATGAGGGACGCTATAAACATTAATGTGAATACGATCATGAATGCAAAACCCCATGATGGATACGTGTTTATAACATTGAAGGAGATGACAAGACCAATTATACTCATTATCATGAAAGAACCTTTTAGTGGAGCAATACCCATTTAATCACCTTTTTTATAGTTGAATCTTAAAAATATAAAAAGCTTGTGTTAAATCCAGTGGATAAGTTTTATAAATGAATGTCTTTTTCTCCTGTATACGCGGGGGTGCCGGAGTGGCCAAACGGGATGGACTCAAGGGTATTGAGTGAAGAGCTCCCCTGGAGCTATGACTGAGCAATCCATTGGCTTAGTGCCTACGAGGGTTCAAATCCCTTCCCCCGCATCTTTTTTATATTGGTGTATTTTATAATTAATTATGAACTGGTTTGTCATTATTTTGTTTATGGGCATTATTTCTGGGTTTCAACCAGGTGGTGAAAATACATTGGTTGAATACTTGACAGTTTTTTTCTTCTTTGCTGCATCCTACTGGCAATATCGCAGCTATAAAAAAGGTAATTTTAGATTCTTTTCTTTATTATTTTTGATTCTATTTATTTTTGCGGGCCTAGAGAAACTTAGTTATGGACAACATATCTTTGGGTATTCAATTGATACTTCAGATTATAATGTTCAGAATGAAACTAATCTACATAATATCAGAATTGGTTCTGACTCAGAACTTCTTCATCTTCTTGAGTTTGGTGTCTTATTTTTCAGTTTATCACTAATACTTTCCGTTATACCTTGGGTTAAACGTTTGTATCGAAGACTATATTACCCTGGTAATCAACCATCTTTTGGAGTAATATTGACTGTTTTGGTGATCTTACTTATTTTGTCTCCTGATTCTTTATGGGGTATTAGGGTAACAGAGATTTTAGAATTACTCATCGCTTTTTTCTTTTATAGGTATAGTCAGAATATGTAGCAGTTATTGATATGTAAAGGGTTTTTATATTGGTTTTAATCAATACCTCTGATGAGGGAGATATACTGGTGGATCTTTGTTCTGTTCATTTTCCTGCTTAGTCTTTTTGGGTTTATAGGTTGTTCTGAATCAGGGTTGATGGAGTTCTTGACTGTCGGATTTTTTTTGCTTGCTGCATTTTACCATTATCGGCTTTTCCGGTCAAAGCAAGGGGTCTTTCATCTTCTTGTTGATCTTCTTGTTCGGTGCGTTGGAAGAGGTCAGTTATGGGCAGAATTTCTTTGGTTTTGAATTTGAATCACAAATTCACACTGAAAATGAGTTTGATTTTCATAATATTGATTTTTATAAGGTTGGTTGTCCAGATGTGATAGAATACAGCATAGGTTGTGAGGGGGATGATTTCATCTATTTTGGGGTTCTTTTGTTTGGTGTTTCTTTTATTTTGGTGATACTCCTTTCATATAACTTGTACTTTGGATGCATCCAGGAGTTTTTTGATTTTCTTATTGCTTTCTTGTTTTTCAGGTATAGCTATGATTTAAATAAATGAGGAGATTCTTCCAGGATATGTTTGATTATCATGTACATACAAATGTGACTTTTGACGCACACAGTACGGTTGATGAATACTGTCAAAAGGCCTGTCAGCTGGGTATTGATGAGCTTTGCTTTACTAATCATCAGGAAGGCAATTTTTATGAGGGAAACTTTAAGCTTGCATTGACAGATAAGGAATGGGATCATCATTTCATAGAGGTGGAGGATGCAAGGAGCAGGTATCCTTTAGAATTGCGGGTAGGAGTTGAGCTTGGTTATTATCCAGGAAATGAGAAAAAATTGAGGAGATTTTCTGAGCGCTTTCCTTTTGATTATGTTATGGGAAGTGTCCATTCAGTGAACGGAGACATGATCTCAGCCCCAACCATAAATGATGTTTCTTTGGATGTTACGATTGGAATCTCTGTAGAGTATTTTGATCTTGTCAAGAAAGCGATCTCTTCAGGGTTATTTGATTCAATAGGCCATATAGATCTTGTGAAAAGGCAGATCCCTAGCCTTCCTTGGGAGGTTTATAAGGACATGCTTGAAGAATGCGGAGAGCTCATGAAAAGATATGATGTTGGATTTGAGGTAAACACAGGTGGTTACAGGCAGGCTACAGGAGAATCATATCCAAATTCTTATGGGATATCGTTGTTTGCTTCGCAGGGTATAGATAAAATAACATTGGGATCAGATGCGCATAATGCGACTCAGTTAGGCCATGGTTTTAGTGAAGCTATGGATCTTGTTCTTTCCTGTGGTTATGATTCAGTCTGTAGTTATGATAAAAGGGTGTCAACCCCAAAAACTATAAAAACAATCCCTTCCTGCTAATCCTGATGGTTCTTGAAATAAGAAGTATAGGCGGTTATAACGAGGTTGGCAAGAACATGACTGCCATCCGTATAGATAATGAAGTTCTTATCCTTGATATGGGGATTCATCTTGAGAATTATATCAGAATAACCCAGGAAGAAGATGTGGTCAAGTTTGGGGTAAAAGAATTGATTGATGCGGGAGCAATTCCTGATATCTCGATGCTTAAGGAATGGAGAAGCCTGGTTTCAGCAATCATTCCAACCCATGCGCATCTTGATCATGTGGGTGCTATCCCTTATCTTGCAAATAAGTTTGCAGCACCAATCCTTTGCACGCCTTTTACTGGAGAGGTGATAGAATCAATACTTCGGGATGAGCGTATCAGGCTTAAGAACCCAATCAAAAAACTCAATGTGAACTCAAGATACCAGGTATCTGATACTGTGACAGTGGAGTTCTTGAATGGCACGCATTCGACACCACAGACAGTAATTGTCGCGATACACACGCCTTATGGGGTTATTTTGTATGCGAATGATTTCAAGTTTGACCTGTATCCTACCTTTGGAAAGAAACCAAATCTTAAGAGGTTGGAGGAACTTGGAAAACAGGGAAAAATCCATTCTTTGATAGTTGATTCCACGTATGCTCCGCAAAGGAAAAAGACCCCTTCTGAATCTGTTGCACAACTGATGCTAAGGGATGTATTGATTGGGACAGACAGTTCAAAAAAGCTTGTTGTCGTGACCACATTCTCTTCGCACATCGCTCGTTTGAAATCAATTGTTGAATACGCGCGAAAGATGCAGAGAAAGCCTGTTTTTTTAGGCCGAAGCCTTGCAAAATATGCAGAAGCAGCTGAAAAGGCGAACCTGATCAATTTCAGCGAGGATGTTGAGATAGTGAAGTTTGCAAGAAAGATAAAGAAAAAGCTTAGGGAAGTCAACAAGAACAAGGAAGAGAGAAGGAAGCATCTTCTTGTGGTTACAGGACATCAGGGTGAACCGAAATCTGTGCTTTCAAGGATGATCAATAATGAATTTGATTTTGAGTTCGAACCAGAGGATCATGTTGTTTTTTCGTGCACTGTGATTCCGACACAGACGAATCTTGATAATCGTCAGGTGATGGAGGATAAGCTTGCGAAACGTGATGTGCGGATGTTTAAGGATATCCATGTGAGCGGGCATGCTGCACGAGAGGATCTGCGTGACCTTATTCATCTGGTGAAACCTCAGCATATAATACCTGCGCACGGAGACTTTACTATGACCTCTGCGCTGGTTGATCTTTGCAAGGATATGGGATATGAGTCGGTGCTTTTGCTCCAAAACGGGGATAGTATTGATTTCACATAGAAATATTTAAAAAGATAGTATCTCTCCACAGATGATAGGGGGTTAATCATGAAACTTACACTGGCAGAACCAAAATATCTTAAGGATAGCATTTCGATTATCTCTGAGTTAATCACAGAGGCAAGATTCACAGTTACAAAGCAGTCCATGAAACTTGTTGCAATGGACCCGGCAAATGTTGCAATGGTCATATTTGAGTTATTCTCAAGCAGTTTTACAGAATATGATCTTGAAAAGGATACTGAATTCTCGATAAACCTTAATTATTTCAAGCAGATACTGAGGCGGGCAGGATCAAGTGATACACTTACTCTGGAACTGAAAGAAAACAAGCTTAATGTAATTCTTAAGGGATCCTCTAAGAGGCGGTTTAGCATGTCTGTCCTTGAAGTGGAAGACAAGGAACAAAAGATTCCAAACCTGGAGTTTGCAGCAAGCATAACTGTACCGTGCGCAACACTTTCTAATGTGGTTGAAGACGCTGCAGTGATCAATGCGGATTCAGTGAGTTTCATTTCTGATGACAAAAAAGCAACATTCCTTGCAGAGAGTGACCTTAATAAGGTAGATATCGAGCTTGAGCCAAGTGATGAGATAACCATCAAGAACGAATCAGGAGAATCAGTAAAGGCAAAATATTCGATTGAATACTTAAAGAAGATGGTGTCTGGATCTAAACTCTCTGAAACTGTCAGGATCAATTTCGGGAAAGATTATCCTTTGAAGCTTGAGTATGTCTCAGTGGACAAGGTAAGGCTTGAGTTTGTGCTTGCACCACGTGTCGAAAACGATTAGGATTTCTTTACTTTTTCTAATGCATTCATAGTGATAGCTCCTAATCCGATTATCCATGTGAAAGGGATGAGGAGATAGGATAAGTAAGGTATTGAATTGAGTATTAGGAGTATGAACCAGCCTAATGTGAATGCAAGGTAGTTGTTATTGAGAAATGTTTTTCCTATGGCAAGGGAAAGGAAGAATTTTGCGATGTATATCATTCCCACGAATACTCCCAGTGCCATTATTGCAGCAGGTATCCCGACAATAGTTATCATTGCGATCATTATTGCCAGAGGAACCAGAAGGATTGATATCAATCCTGTGATAAATACCTTGCGTGGTTTCCTTTTTATCAGGTTAGCACGTTTTTCTGCTTCTATCCATGGGAGATTTAGGAGAAGAAATCCAACCAGGAGGAAAGATATGAAGTTGAAGGCTTTCCAGGATATGTCAGTGGTCTCCATCTTTTCTGTGTAATTTAGGTCCTTGATTTTTGAATCCGGCGAAACATATAGCTCTTTGGAATCAATATCCGCTCTTGTTATGTCTCCTGCTATATGTGTATATGTCCCACCCAGGGAGGCATTTGTAATGTTTCCTTTTATTGTTATCGAGTTGGCGTAAGCTTTGAGTTCCTTGATATCTGCATTGGTCTCTATTATGTTTGCAAAAAGGGTTGCCTGAGAAACGTCCCCATTTATCTCTATATCTTCTGCGATTGCTTTGAGATTATTCACAGGAGCATCTATGACTATCTTTGATGCAGCTGCATGGACTGTGTCTACAGGGGCATTTATGAAGACGTGGTTTGCTGCAATGGTTGCAGTTTCTGTCGTTTCGTTTATTATTACTGTGTTTCCTGTCATAAGGGCGTTTGTGAAAGGAAGGAGAAGCAGTAGAAGGAATATCCTCATGATATCACTACTCTTCTTTCTCTTGGTCCGTCAAATTCACAGAAAAAGATGCCCTGCCATGTCCCAAGCGCAAGCTTGCCATCAATAACTGGGATGGTAACGCTTGCGCCCATGAGTGATGCTTTGATATGCCCATCGCTGTTACCTTCAGCGTGCCTGTAGTTGTCGTCCTGAGGTACAAGTCCATCAAGTTTAGCTAGAATATCCTGTTTTACTGTGGGATCAGCATTCTCGTTTATGGTTATTGCAGCGGTTGTGTGGGGCACGTAGACTGTAACTGTTGTTCTGCTTTTATCAAGAGATTTCTTGACTTTTTCGGTTATATCTAGTAACTCATTCTTGGCTGAGGTCTGGATAGTGAGAATCATAAATATGTATAAAATAAAAAAAGTATAATAAACTTTGCTTACATGTCCTTGAAGCCGTGCTCTTCAACCATGAAATTGCATTCACCGTCTGCAAGATTGGGGGCGTCTATGAGCTTTGCAACACGGGAACCTTTCTTTCCTTTCCGCAGGTAGATCCTGAAGGTTGAAGCGTGGGCAACCACGTGGCCACCTATTGCCTGGGTAGGGTCGCCAAAGAACATGTCAGGCTTTGCCATGACCTGGTTTGTGACGTAGACACAGGTATTGTAAGTGTCTGCAATCTTCAATAGCTGATGCATGTGCCGATTCAGCTTCTGCTGGCGCTCTGCAAGAGTTCCCCTGCCGACAAATTCAGCCCTGAAATGAGCTGTAAGGGAGTCCACGATAAGTGCCTTTATCTTCATATTCTCTTTTGTCACAAGGTCTTCTGCTTTCTCAGCCAGAAGGATCTGGTGGTCAGAGTTATAGGCTCTTGCAACCTTGATGTTCTTTAGTACCCTCTCTGGTTCGAGGCCTGCTCCTTCAGCAAGCTGGATGATTCTTTCAGGCCGGAAGGTGTTTTCTGTGTCGATGTAGATTGCAACACTTTCAGGGTCTTCTATCTGGCATCGGACAGCAAGCATGTGGCCTATCTGTGTCTTTCCTGAGCCGAATTCACCAAAACACTCTGTAATGGCGCCGGTCTCAAGGCCTCCTCCCAAAAGTGCGTTGAGGGATTCTGACCCAGTGGATATCTTCTTTATTGTTGAACGGCGTTTCAGGATATCCTCACCTGACTCAAAGCCCATGTCAAGACTGTTCCTTGCAGCGTTGATCATCTTGCGGGATGCGGATTCAGTTATGCCTGCTGCATCCATCATCTCGCCTGGAGATGATACTGCGATGCTCATGAGATTCTGGTATCCTGCTTCTTTTAGTTTTTCTGCTGTTGCAGCTCCTACTCCTGGTAGGTCCTCTATTGACATTTCTTTATCAGCCATGATAATCACCTGATGCTTACCTCTTCAATGGATTCATCCTTTAGCACAAGATACTCGTATGCCTTATTTAAGGCGAGAATCGCTTTAGGGATGTCATTGAGACGCAAAGAATTCGCATTCTGCCAGTTGCCATCCTTGTCCTGATACCTTCTTTGAAGGCTGATGGTACTGAATGAAACGCTTTCGCCTTTCTTGTTTGTAGTGTCGTTCTTCCATATGCTTGCGGAAACAGCTCCCGCATCAAATTTTTTTTCCGGTTTTTTTCCATCTGTCATACATTTCACCTCTTGCTATTCGCATCTTCTTTCACTTCCTTTTGGAAGGAGGTATCTGTAGTAAGGCTCTAATCTTTTATATAGGTTGTGCGCCTATGTCCAGTGCAGAATAAGGAAAACTGTGATGATTGTTATCAAAAGTGTGTATTCCATGATTGATCCATTCTTTATGAATCCTTTTATCCTGTAACCAAGTGGCCAAAAAGGTCTTGTTCCCTTGTAATTGAGGCTGTCCAGGATAAGATGGCTTGTATAACCCAGAATGAAGGGAAGAACGAATGCCGGGATGTAGAGTTGGAGGATTGCAGCACAGATGATCATGAAAAGGAATGAGTGGATAGGGCCCCTGTGTTCCAGGCCAAATTTGAGAAGCCAGGATAAGTATTTAGTGCGCCGGCCGAGCTTTGATTCAGCTGTATCTATGTCAGGCAGAAGGGAAGCTAAAAGGGCCACTAGTGCCTGGGGGAGGGTGAAGCCGAATGTCAATGCGATCAAAAGTGCGGTTATTGCATGGGTTTCAGCTCTCATCCTTTAGTTCCTGGTCAGGGTCAGGGTTGCGGTCAACAGAGAATGCCACGAATTCAAGGCGGTCAAACATCTGGTTCTTCTGAGTCTTTCCGCGCACCTTGATTAGTTCTCCGAGGAGGTCATTCTTGATCTGGGTGAACTTTTCGGGTTCTGTCCTGAATTGCTGGATCTCTTCCTCTGACTTGTCCAGTAGCGCTGCTGCCTGGTTCCTGAAACATACTGAACGGATGGTCTCTGTCCCGTCGTCAAGGACAAAATTAAGGAGATATGCGTATGCGGGTTCTATTGACCCATGCTGGGGGCATGTGAATTCTCCGTCCTGGGGTTTTGTACGTTTTCCGCATTCCGGGCAGATCTCGTAGAATTTTGGGTCAAACAACTGGACAATGTGGCCAAGAAGCTCTACATTCTCCTCGTTTTCCTGGAGTTCTTTGATCTGTTTCCTTGCTTTTGAACTGGTTTTTACCTCGATGTCTTCTCCTTCAGGGTTTATATTGATGGTTGATGAATCATTGAGATGTATTTCCTTGAAATCAGGGTTTCGCTGGTTCTGCTTTGCAAAGCCGTTTGTGATCCTGATGATATTTCCTTGTTCGATCTTGTTAAGGTTATCAGCTTTATCATTCCACATTACGATACGGATCGAACCTGTCTCGTCTGCTATCATGCATGATCCTACCTTGCCTGAGCGTTGATCATTCTTGAATTCACGAACCTCATAGACAGCAGTAACTTTTCCTGTAACTTCAACGTTTCCTGTGCCTGGCTTGATGTCTCCAATCTTTTGTTTTGTATTCTCATCAATGATTTTTGCTCCCAATTCGTTTGCTATTATGTGTGCGGCTCCTTCTTTTGAGATGAGGCCTGTAAGTTGATTGAGCTTTTCCTGAATCTTTGTTTCAATCTCTGATTCGCTTTTTCCTGTCTGTTCAGAAATCATTGTAACTGCTTTATCATATGAAATATTCATCCTATCACCTGGTGTTTCGGTAACCTGACATCTTTATAAGTTTTTATGTGTTTTGGGAGTTTTTCTAAAAAATAGTAGAATATATATATTAAAATGGCAGGATACCATAT
>CAYYOI010000035.1:0-15489 GCA_964473285.1 uncultured Methanosarcinales archaeon
CCTCTAAATTATTGAGATGAACTTATATTTATGTCTTTTTAAATTACCAATGTCTGACATAGAAAATTATTTAAATAGATTTGATTCAAAACTGTTCAGGTGAGGTGTATGTTAGCTAATAAAAATGGTTTTTTTCACTGGGATGATCCTAAGACAATGGGAAATCTAATTTTTGGATTGATTGTACTTGCACTGGGCCTGATCCCTTTGCTGAACCAGTTCAATGTTATAGACTGGGGACTTCCTGGCTTTTTGTCTGGATTAATCACAAAGATTGCATTGTATGTGATTGCAGGACTTGGATTATGGTTATTGATTGATGGGTTGATGGAGGCTGAAGGGCTGAAGAAGATCACATTGATAGTAGGACTTGTTGTGCTTGTACTGGGGCTCCTGCCGCTGCTTTCAAGCTTTGGGGTTATTGGTGCAATCCCTTTCCTGGATTTTGTGCTCAACCCGGTGGTATTTAATGTAATCTTTGTCATTGAAGGAATTCTGCTATTATTGGCAGCATGGGGGACATATTGATGTTGGAATACCTCCAGTATTTTGATACACTAAATCCATATGTGGCTGCGCTACTTATTGTAGCCAGCTTTTTTGTATTCTCAAAGATTGCAGTTCTCATAATAGAGCGTATCATAGTCCAATTCACGAAAAGGACAAAGACGAAGGTTGATGACAAGCTTATCGAGCGAACTAAGACTCCTATCTCAATTCTTCTGATTGTTATTGGTATACGGCTGGGATTGGCTTATCTTGTAATGACACCCACTGTTGAAAGAATCGTGACAGGGATTGCTGAAGGGGCATTAATAATGGTTTGCACATGGATAGCTATACGAATAGCAGATGTCCTAATCCTTAACTGGGGAAAGAAATGGGCTGATAAGACTGAAAATTCCCTTGATGACCAATTGGTGAGGCTGTTTCACAGGGCATCAGGGATTATATTGTTCATAATGGGCATCTTATTGATTCTCACTAATAGCGGGATAGAGATAGGACCTTTGCTTGCAAGCCTTGGGATAGGAGGGCTTGCTATTGCTTTTGCCATGCAGCAGACATTAGGAAATTTTTTTGGTGGCATAAGCCTGGTCCTTGACAAGAATATCAAGCACGGTGATCTGATCTCATTGGATGATGGCACTATGGGCACGATCGAAGATATTGGGTTCAGGTCTACAAAAGTAAAGAACTTCGACCAGGAGATAATTATAGTTCCTAACGGGATACTTGCAAATGCAAAGTTCAAGAATGTTGCTCTTCCTGCAACAGATGTGAGGGTGGTTGTTCCTTTCTCAGTTGCTTATGGTACAGATATCAAAGAAGTTCGTGATATGGTCTTAAAGGAGATCAACAAGATAAAAGGAATTGCAAAGGAGCCTGAGCCGTTTGTCATGTTCCTTGAGATGGCTGATTCATCACTTAATTTCAAAGCATTCTATTATGTGGATCATTATGATAAACGTTATGATGCACTTGAAGAAGGAAATGAACGAATCTATAATCTATTGAACAAGCATAACATAAACATACCATTCCCCCAGATGGATGTGCATCTGAAAAATGATTAGGCGATGTGAACGATGCAGGCGGTTTCTGTTTTTTACCCATGAGATGTACTGTGAAGACTGTAAGCAGGTGATTGCAGAAGAAGAAAGGCAGCGAAAGATTGCAAAGAAGAGGCGTGATCAGGAGAAGGCGAGGATACGCAACAGGATAGCTGATGAAAAACTGCGAGAAGAGCTGAAGAAGCCAAAAAAATCTAAGCCTAAGAGAACTGAAAAAACAGAGAAAACTGAGAAGAAAACAGAGAAAACTGAGAAGAAAACAGAGAAAAAGATATCCAAAAAGTCAAAAGGACCTACAAATGAAGATATTGCCATGTATCCCAGGCTTTTGTACCTGGAGGTATCGGTCAATCGAATCAAAGCTATAGAATGGATAGATGGGAAGAAAAGGCAGGCAGTGAACAAGAAAAGGGAGGTTCGAAGAACTCATGCAGGAGGCTTTTCTGCGGAAAAGTTCCAGCGTTTCGTGGACCAGAAAAAGAAGAAAACATTTGAGTGGATTGCTGATGTCCTGACCAGGCCAGGAGTTCTTAAGCCCTATTATGATAAGATAATTATTGAGTCACAGGATGAAGATTTAAAAAGTGCGGTTGATTGCTTTCTTTCTGATGAGGGTTACACTGGATCTGAATAAGTCTGTGGAAGAGAATGCTTCGTTCTATTTTGATCGTGCAAAGAAGCTCAAGAAGAAGCGTGAAGGGGCTCTGAGAACAATTGAGGATACAAAGCGAAAACTGCAGCGCATAGAAAAAAGGATTGATACCACTGCACCTGCAAGAAAGGTTATAAGAAAGAAGAGATGGTATGAAAAATTCCGCTGGTTCTTTACTTCTGATGGATTATTGTGTATTGGGGGAAGGGATGCAACCTCTAATGAGATAATCATCAAGAAGCACGCCGAGCCTCATGACATAGTCTTTCATACTGACATGGCTGGGTCTCCTTTCTTTGTGCTGAAAACAGAAGGAAATGAACCAGATTCCATAAGAGAGGTTGCTGATGCAACAGCCACTTTTTCCAGGGCATTCAAGATGGGAATGACGAGCTCAAGCGTTTTCATGGCAAAGCCAGAACAGATCACAAAGCAGGCGGAATCAGGGGAATTTCTTCCGAAAGGAGCTTTTGTCGTTCGGGGGAAGGTGACATACCTTGATAATTCCATCAACCTTGCATTGGGAAGCTATGATGACACTATTATGGCAGGACCAAAGGAATCAATTCAAGCCAATTGCCCTGAATTTGTTGTGGTTTCCCAGGGTGACAAGAAAGCAAATGATGTGGCAAAACAGATAAAACGAAAGATCGGGGGAGAGATTGATGACATAGTCAGATCACTTCCTACTGGTTCTTACAATCTACGAAATTTTTAAAAAGGATAAGTGCTTTGCAGATACTGAGGTGTATATAGTGAAAGCAGTACTATTTGATTTTTGGGGGACAATCATTGAGAATGGCATATTTCCATCTCCAGTAAAACAAGCAAAGTTCATACTACGTATAGATATGCCTTTTGGAGAGTATATCGAACGTTTTGAGAGAAGTTTCATGACCAAGAAGGCAGATAACCTTACTGAGGCTTTCAGGAATGTCTGCGAGGATTTTGATGTGAGACCTCCTGAGCATGTTATCGACAAGCTTGTTGGCATGTGGAACAAGAATACTCTTCTTGCCAAGCCTTTTGATGACACTTTTGAGACAATAAAAGCGTTGCGGAAAAAGGGTATAAAGGTGGGACTGATATCCAATACAGATCCTTTCTCAATCACACAACTGATAAGCAAGTTTGAGCTGGATGAGCTGTTTGATACGGTTATCTTGTCCTACAACATAGGTCTTCTCAAGGCTGATGCTGAAATGTTTGACAAGGCCATAGCCAAACTTGGGGTTTCAAAGGAAGATACAATAATGGTTGGCGACAGCATCGAAAGTGATATGAGGGGCGCTGAAAACGCAGGAGTGAAAGGTTACCTTATTGACCGAAAGGACAAGAGGGAATACGAGAACAAGATCACAAGCTTAAGAGAGATTCTGGAGATGGTATAGATGTGCCTGTTCTGTAAGATAGCCAAAGGAGAGATCCCTTCAGCAAAAGTATATGAGGATGAGGATGTCCTTGCTTTCCTTGATATTGCACCTGTCCATTCAGGGCATTGCCTGGTAATACCAAAAGAGCATTATGTCACGATGTTAGACATCCCTTCTGATATTCTGCAGAAAGTGATTGCAGTCACAAAGACGTGTGCGAAGGGAGTCATGGATGCAACTGGTTGTGATGGATTCAACATCTCGCAGAACAATTTCCGAGCCTCGGGACAAGCAATAGATCATTTGCATTTCCATGTTATCCCAAGATTTGAAGGAGACGGTCTAAAGCTTTGGCCACAGGGTTCCTACAAGGACGGGGAGATCGAGGGGATCGCTGAGAGCATAAAGAAACTTTTATAAATAGTCCTCTTTTCTTTTATATCATGCCGCTGTAGCTCAGCCTGGTTAGAGCGCTAGACTCATAAGTGAGTGATGAGGCAAAAGCCGATGACAAGAAAATCGCTCTGGGCTATCTAGAGGTCGAGGGTTCAGATCCCTCCAGCGGCATATTTTCTTGATGTAAAAAAGGGCAAATTCTAAGATTCATCAAAAAACTATTTAAAGATTCCAATCTCTTGATTTGATATGATTGAAAAAGCAAAACAGAAATTCTTCCAGATGATAGATGATTTCGGTTTTGACCCTTATCACTTGCGGCCTCATGTTCCAGAAGCTGAAAAATGGGTAAAACATCTATTGAAAAAATACCCTGAAGCGGATGCAGAAGTGGTAATTCTAGCGGTATGGCTGCATGACATTGGCCATTATCCGGTTCCTACTGAAATCGACCATGCTGTAAGAGGCGAGGAAAGGGCAAGAGAGTTCCTGGAAAAGTTCAATTATCCAAAGATGGAAAAAGTTTTGCATTGTATAAGAGCGCATCGATGCAAGGATGTTTTGCCTAATACAATCGAAGCAAAGATTATTGCCTGCGCTGATTCTGCCAGCCATATGACTGATTCAATCTATTTTGATATAGCTAAAAATGATAAAGAGAACAATCAGGAGTTCAGGGCCTATGCAAAGATGGAACGTGATTTCAGGGATCTGTTTCCGGAAATCCAAGAAGAACTGGCGGAAATTCTTGATGCATGGAAAAGACTTATACAGGCCTATGAAAAGCTCTGAGGTCAGTATTCAATCAAAGTTCGTGTCTTGAGGATGAGAATCTCAGTTATGCCATAGTGTTTAAGATCTTCAATGAAGTTTGTCTCCTCAAGTTCTGAATCAAATATCATGTTAAAATCCAGGTCAAAATATTCCAGGTCCTTTGATATGAAACTGTATGTTTTGCTCTTGATAAAATTCAGGCATTTCTTACGGTTGTATTCCTCGAATGCGATAAAATACTTTCTTTCAATCTTTCCTATCAGTTCATAATCTATGTTAATGGAGAATCTTAAAGGTAGTTTCTGGATGTCCGATTTTGCCTTATCAAAGGAGATGAAATCAAGATTATAGAGAGGAGCAAGAGGATTATCAATAAGATATTCTATCAGTCTTTTCTGTATTGGCTTGAGTTCTATCTTAGATGAGAGAGTATGATCAAGTTCAATTATGGGAACGATGTTAATGTCTGAGATCTCATCAAGGAATTCTTTTTTCAGGTTCAAAATATCCTTTTCCAGTGCGTAGATGTTGGATGCAACAACAACCTCCATATCCCAGCGCCCTTCAAGAAGGAATACCTTTATGATACGACTGTTCTTTATCGCTGACAAGAACATGCGCTTGTCAAATTTAAGGTCCTCAAGATTTATAAGAATTTTATATAGATTATACCCCAGTGCATTGTAATCGGTAAGCGTCTTCCAGGCTATGATCTTTTTTCCAAGAAGTTTTCTTATAGTCTTATCAACACCGCTTCTTGAGAGTCTGCTCCTTTTGGCAATGACATTCCTGCTTTCCCTTGAGTTTTTTTGAAGTTCTCTTAGAACCTTATTTTCATTTTTTGTCAAGGTCAATGGTTTCATGAGGGTTATTACTATTCTAGATTATATAAAGGTTACTATTTTAACTTTTTCTGGTTTAAATTTAAGATTCTATTACTATTTTTTTGATAACTTTATTCTATTACCAGTACATTACCTTTAACTGATAGAAATGAACGAAAATGAATTAGAAGAATTAAGGGAAGAAGCAAAGAATATCAGTGGAACCTGTTGTAGGAGACATTCTGCAAGGCGTTTTTTCTGGAATAAAGCCGAAGGGATGAACAACGAAGAATTGATCCAGCTTTACCAGATTGTAGATGGTCCGATGCATAGTTACTGTAATGAGACCAAAAGTTCAACAACCAGGTCAAACCTTGATATTATTAAGAAGGTTCTCGAGGCTTCGCTGGAAATGCTTGTTGAATCAGAAGACAGAGAAGAGGCATTGAACTCGCATAAGATGCTAATAAGCGACTACAGGCATAACAATCATGGAGATTATAGTGAGATAAATCCTACCAAAAAGATAGATCTTGTACAGCAACTTAAGTCAGAAGAGGATTATGTTACGGCGCTTGACCTGCTTAACACAGTAGATTATGAGCCTCAAGAAGAGTTGTTCAAGAGGTATTTTGACAACCTCAAGGGTGACCTTTATGAGAATCTGCTTTGTAATGCAATTCGTGTAATCGCAAATGATAGAGAAGTAGATTTTGATGATAAACGTTTGCGCATAGCAGACCTTATCAGGGAAACACCCTCTGAGTACACATCAAGTGCTGTGAAAGAGAAAGGTAAAACTTTGATCAAGCCTTCTGATAAAGGCACAGAGAGTGAGTTGAAGACTTGTGCTACAAGATATGTCAGAAGGAAAAGAGAAGACCTAGAAGAAAGATATCAACAAGTCAAGGAAGGGCTGCTTGAAGAGCAACAAGTTTACAGATCCCAAAAAGAACTTCTTGATGAAGAAAAAAAGATGCTTGAAGAGAGTCTTGCAGGAAGAGGTAAGCTTAAGCTTATCAGTATATTGCATAAGTTTATGCCCGACCAATATGAAGACTTGACACATAAGATCAATGTATATGACAGAAAGCTTGACTCGCTTGAAAAGCACTACAAGAGAAGTCTAGAAAGCCTTTCGGATCAAAAAAGGTCTCTTCATGACAAGATCGAAAACCGTACCCTTACAAGGGATGAGTACAAAAAAATTTTTTAATTTTTTAGAAATCGTGAAGGGTGGACTGGGCGTCCTTACAAAGATCACTAATCTTCACACCAACAAGACGTACTGGTTGCTCATTATAGTTTTCAAGGAACAGTGCTCTTACCTTATCTTTCAGGACAGGCAATGCTCGTGTGGGTGCAGTCAATGACCTGTCACGGGTGATTGTGGTAAAATCATTATAGCGTACCTTTATAGATATCACACGAAAGCTTTTTTCTGTGTCTGAATGAACACGTTCGCTTAGTTTCATTAGTATTGCAAGCAATTCTTCAGTTTCTGAGAGATCTTTTTGCATGGTTTTCTCGCGACTGTGAGATTTGGTAACACGCTTATCAAAAAGAGAATGGTCAATACCCCAGGCAAGGTCCTGGAAATGGATTCCTGAATTACCCAGGTTGTCAATCACCCAGAAACGGTTCTTTTGGGCAAGGTCTTTAATGGTGTAGATACCCAGACTATTATAGCGAGCTTTTGAGACTTTACCAATGCCAGGAATCTTTTCTATTGGGAGGGGAGCTAGGAACTCCTGCAGATCTCTGACTATTGTTATACCGCTTGGCTTCTTATAGTCAGAAGCAATCTTTGAGACAATCTTTGATTCTGATATGCCTATGGAACAATTTAGACTTGTATTCTTTATTATCAGGTCCTGTATGGCTTTTCCTGCTTCTTCAAGGTCAGAAAACCGACTTATGAAAGAGGTTATGTCCATGAATGCTTCATCTACTGAGACTTGCTGAATGGAATCAGCTAGCGAATCAAGGATGCTCATGACTTCAAGAGATTGTTGTTTATAATATTCATGATCCACAGGCATAAAAATCGCTTCAGGGCACTTCTGTCTTGCAATAGAGATAGGTGTTGCAGAGAATACCCCAGATTTTCTTGCTTCATAGTTGGCTGTAGATACAACACCGCGAGAGCCTGTACTTCCCACAATGACCGGCTTTCCAGATAAGTCAGGATTGCGTTTGATTTCGCAGGCGCAGAAAAAACAATCCATGTCTACATGGGCAATCATTGCATAAAGGATTATGTGCTTCTATTTAATTCTTAAGAATATGATGGTGTGGAATCCATGAATTCAAGTTCTTTATCCCTATACTGCAGATAATGGTCCTGGCATACCAACCTTCCACCCCATTCACGTGTCGCCTGGTATGTACAACCTGGTTCCTCACAGAGTATCTCATCTCTGTGATAACTTGAGATCCTGTGCACTTTTATGGAATGAGGGTCAATCTCAAAATATTTGATTGCATAATTCCGGATAGCGATCATATCAAAAGGAATCCAGAAAAATACATCTATGGAGCCCTCTTTTTCCTGGAGGAAGGTATGGATTGTGAAATCGCTTGTGGAAGTGACAACAAAGGTACTAACTCCTCCATTGCGGTTTATGGTATATATGGCTCTTCTATTGGGTATGAATCCAAAAGCTTGGCAAAATACTGCAGGAGTTCTGCCATGGCTAACTGGTTTTTAAGAATCTTCACACTACAACCCCATAAATCTATAATAAACTGACAACGTTTTGGCATATAATATATATCATGAGAAAATTGTTTGGGATATTAATTTCTTACCTAAAACCCTTCTAACCCTTTCCTTCATCTCAATATTGAGGCATTGGTTTAAAAGAACACTTTCATTAGCATATCTAAGTTCCATAACAGGTGCTTTTACAAGAGTTATAGGATATTCTCCTTCATGGACAGGAGAAATATTGGTACGTTCCATTATGTGAGGACCGAAAAGATTGTTTATCAATTCCTCTGTCTTTTCTTCATCTGCGTTCTTACTGCAGTAAAGTCCGAAGATATAAGGATGTATGAACTTGTCAACCAGGCCATAGATAATATTTGCCTCAACATCAGGGTAAGGTTTTCTACCCCATGCATCGATGAGCTCCTGATTTATCTTTATTATTGATGGGATATCGATCTCACGCAAATTAAGGGATTTTTCTTTCATGTTCTCATAAAGGTTCAATGCAAGTGTGTGATAATGTCCGTTACCTCTTACTTTAGTATGTTCAATCTTACCAAGAATATTCCTGTGCTGTTCATAGTCATCTATGTTCTTAAGATCAATCTCAGGAAAAGTCTTGCTTTTCTCGTAAACTGACTGGACAGGTTTTTCTACTGAATCTGAGAGGTACATTGGACTACCCATAAGTACAGAACCGATCTCTTCTATGAGAAGTTCCCTGAATGCCCTGCTGTTTACTGAATAATGGAATATGCCAAGGTCTTTTTCTGTATGACCTTTGTTCCAGTCTCCACCTCCGTTGCCATTTAACCCGTATTCACGGAACAATTTTGCAAGGCTTGCAGCATTAGTCCGTTCTGTGGGGTTTTTTGACCTTGTCTTGATAACAAAACGGTTCTTTTTTGTCTCGTCGTTCTTGAATACAGCCATTGCAACACCATTATCTTGGGAAGTCTGGAGACCATGAAGCATCTCATCTGCAACTTTTGCAAGTATTGTCTCATTATCACTTTCGATGACTCCAACATAACAGTAAGTCGCAAAATCCTTGATATGATGACGCTCATGACTCGAATAAAGCCTTGAAAAAATATCAGCTTCCTTGTCTGAAAGAGGAGTGCGATCAATTTGCTCAAGGAGGTAATCATCCATCTCTCCTCCTGAAAATATCTGTTTTATCTGCTTATCAGCAGCACTCATGTTCCTGAAACGGGCGGTATCAATCTTTATAGCCTGGTAACCCAAGGTTGCAAGAGCAGGGTCTTTACCCATGTTCTTAACTACCTCAAGATCCTGAAATTCATGGGCTGCAAGTGTTACACATGCTTTGAAGGATTCATCAATGATCTTTGAAGCGTAATCGTATCCATTGGTCTTTGGGTGATGATCCCGGCAATGGACATCAATGGAATCCAACTCACAAGGGAGCGCTGGGCTTCCTGTACAGGAAGAATCAACAATAATCAATGCCTGGTATGACTCTGGAAGGGGTTCACTTACATCCTTGAACATATCCAGTTTGTAGTGCTTCAGAAGATGCTGGGAGTCTGGGTGCAATCCCCTCTTATCAATGCGGTAATGGACCTCAATTGAAGGGTTGAGTTCCTGGCATGCTCTCCCATAGATAAGCATGGTTGAAAGGGAATCTGCATCAGGTCTTATATGTGAGGCAAGGACTATATTTTGGTAATGTGAAATTCCTTCACGCAACACTTCTGATTGCCTAGCGTATTCTTCAGTGAGATGCTCTAGAGTCATGACGGGGGCGGAAGGAGGCTCCTATTTAAAAATCTTTTGTGTAATTACTAGGCCGGAGTAACCTTTGCACTCCAAAACCTTTATAAAAAGTTCTTCGCTTCGGATTAACACAACTGTTTCGTTGAGTGCGAAATGTGTTTCGCAGGCTCAAGCACATAGAAGAGAAAAATGCCGTGGTGGCACAAACAGCACAACTGTTTCGGCAGTTGAGTGCGAGATGTGTTTCGCAGGCTCAAGCACATAGAAGAGAAAAATGCCGTGGTGGCACAACCTGGTACTGCGCAGGACTGGAATTATTCAGGACTGTGGGTCCTAACCCTAGGGATCCTGTTTCCTTCGGGATATCCCGGTTCAAATCCGGGCCACGGCGTAAGGGACGTCGCCGACAGGACTGGATAAAAAATGCGACGTCATTTTTGCATCCGGGCCACGGCGCCTTTTCTTCATTCATCTTTCAAAAAGAGTTTGTGATTCCCCTTATTCTCCAATAAAAGCTCTGAATGTTGACTACTGAAGGCTTCCACTCCGGAATTCATAAGTGGAAAAATAAGTTGATGGAATAGTGAACTAATGTTGTCCTGTATAGATAAAGTTCGTCGCTTGAGTCAATCCTTTATGAATGACTAAGGCTTGTACCAGACAATTATGGCTCTTAAGATCAAATCATTCACAGTCTTTGAGGGATATGGAACATCAAACCATCTCTCTTCAAACCATTCAATCTTGTGCTTTTTGAATTCGCCGAAATGAGGGTCAGCAAGAATAATCTTATCTTTCTCAAAGCCTGCAACAACAGAGAAATGGGGACCTTCTTCCGGTGAGAACCAGTCTACTATGACAGGAATTTTCCGATCTATATATTCTCGTAATTCTTTTATTGATGAATTTTCTTTAAGCAAGCCCTTGAAACCAAATGATTTGGCAACCTTGAGAATCTTTTCCTCAGAACACCCATACAACCTGTTTACTTTTCCATTCTCTACTTGTACTGCTGTCAATTTTGCCCAATACTCCTCAGAATGGACTATATCATAATAGTCCATTACCATTTTCATAGATGAAGCTCCACATAATCCTTTAGTCTGCTTGATTGGTCTGATGTCAAGTTTCATCTATGAATGAGTTGCTCTTTCATTTAAATACTTTCAGATATCTGGTTTCCTCAGAATTCTTTTGAGAGTTGATTCAAAATCTGAGAATCTGGTGTAGAGGCAGGCGTCAATGCCTTGTTCTTTTGCTTCCTTCACATGACTTTCAGAATCATCAAAGTATATGATCTGTCCTACTTGAAGCTCTCTTATGATATATGTGAAGAATTCAGGCTGAGGTTTCTGGTATCCAATCTCTGCTGATGAAAAAAGCTTGTCAAAAAGTCTGTCGAAGCCCATCTTTTCTTTCATATAGCGAATCCGGTATTTCTCCTGGTTTGTTGCAAGAAAGCATGGATATCCTTGTTTTCTCAATTGTTCAATCTTGGCTACGACCCTTTTATCTATCTGATGCTCTGCCTTGAACCAATACTCCAGGAAATCATCGACTGAACCATGCCAGTTCCATCTTGGCAACCATGGCGCAATCTCTTCTTTGAGGTCTGCTTTGCCTACGATACATTCCCGAAATGCTCCTTTAAAAAAAGGGAGAAGTTCTTCCGGGGGAATACCATAGTCTTTTGCGTACCTGATACTAAACATGTCTCCTCTGATAACTACACCATCCGCATCGAATAGGAATTTCATAAGCCTTTGCGACTAATATCTAAGAGATATCCTTTATTAAATTTACCTTCGCATAAACTTTATTAAGCCTGCCATGTTCTTCTCTCTATGCGATTTCATTATCTGATATATCCAAATGCTATTGACAAATTGGAAGTATGCGGCATAAAAAAACGTGCAGATGACTTAATGGAAGAATATCCGCTATTTATGGGAGCAACAACCCATCTAGACATAATAGGAAGGAAAAATGCATTGAATGAAGCAGGATATTATGAAGGTTTACCTGCAGACTTTACTGAGAAATACAAGAAGGTCATGAACAGTATCTTCAACGAACCTTCAGATAATTTCTGGACCATTACTGCACAAGAAACCATAAAGGTACCATGCGAGCTTGAGGATATGCTCCTTTTCACAGGAGAGATGGCTGCTGAAGTCTTAGATCCTGATGAGATTTGGGAATATGAAAGATTTGGGTTTGATTCTCCCTCTGAATTCATAACAACTGTTGGAGGCTATATCTGGGAGGCAGCAAATCCAATAAAACATCACGGCTATACCTGGGTTCGTGAGCGCGCCGATGGGTCGCGCATTGTGAATGAGATCACTGGTGATATCAATGGGGATCTTAGGTTATTCCAGACTGATATCGCATCCTATCCTACTTGTGATCCTTTTGAAAGCCCTATAGAAATGCGGCCTTCGACCATGAGAAATATTGTCTCTCCCTACTATTTCACTGAAGGTGCATTACTGGTTGCTTCACTACGCTATATTGAGCAGGAAGGGATTGAGACTAAGCTTTATGCGGACAAGGGGACTTCATTTCTAGAGTGGGGACGAGCTTTGGGTCAGGGAGGTGGTAGTTGCGCCGAGCATTATGGTGACTTTGATGCACCTCCTAAGCGTTTTTTTATAGGGTATGATACTCCAATCCCTACCCTTGATGCCGCTAATGTAGCGTCAGATCATACCCCTCACAGCCTGGTTACCCAACACAGAGAGTTCTATGGAATCTACATAAAAAATGGCGATCTTGTGCTTGCCTATGATGACCCTCGCAAGGGCATTGACATGCGATTTATACCGGAGGATGCCGAGGAGATAGTAAAAGGGCTTGTCTATCAGTCCGCAAGAGGATTAGGGAGAACATCCGCCAAACAGTTGCTTGATATCATTGAGTACCGTTTTTCAGATAAGTTTGACTCGGAAATATTCTCTTAGCTTTTAATAATTACTCACTATATACCATGTTTCTTCATGGAGGGAAAAGCTTATCGAGATCCGGATATGTGTTCATTGCCAAAGGACAGCCATATTGAGATTATCGATAAGGAAAGCCCATAGTAACAAAACTGGTGATTTACCAGGCATGCCTTGAAGCATAGGACTAGATAAGGGGCAAGATCTTAGCAAAATCATTGGAATCAATGATGAATATGGTATCAGTCCAACATGAGATGAATTCGTATATGTTGACGCCATTCTCAGAAAAGATTGAGGTCAGGTAAGAGATGACTCCGCATACGCGCTCAATCTCTTTTGGACATTTTATGTTTATCAGGGCCATACCAGTATTTTCACGGAGGATCTTTAAATATTTCTGTATAAGACTTAAAGTCAAAACTTAAAGCCTGGAGGAGATCTCATCAAAGGCCTCAAACCAATAATCTCCATGAGGAACATATATATCAGCATTTACCCTTAAGTCTTCCTTAATCTTATCAATGGAAAAAAATCTTACACCTTGGACCTCTTCTTTTTGTAATGTCAAGCAGGATATGTCTCCATCAAACCTGTAGAGGTATATGTAATAGAATTCATTGTTCTTTATCTCACGAAAGATTGCCTTATTCTTGCGAATCATCCAGAAGTCCAGATTTTTAATCTTCAATCCAATCTCTTCTTCTACTTCCCTTAATGCAGAATCAAGAGGATCTTCACCTGCAATCACGTGCCCTGCAGCGGAGATATCCCACACATCAGGATAAAGGGCTTTTTCTTTGGCTCTTAACTGAAGAAGGACTTCTCCTTTGGAGTTATAAATCCATATATGGGCAGTCCTATGCCATAATCCTTCGCTGTGAGCCTGGGTTTTCAACTTCTGCATCCCGAGAAAGTTATTATTCTCGTCGCAAATATCTATAAGGTCATCCATAGTGACCAGTGGACGATTAAGGTTTAAAATACTTTTGGGCTCAGACCAAAAATTTTATAACAGAATACTTTCATAAATGATTTTACAATGTTAACAACAACTTTAACAATCGTATTCAGATCATTGGCTATACTTGGTGGAGTCCTGATAGGGCTATTTGCATACCAGATCTACCAATATAGCAAGGGTGGAATGAAGGGATGGAAGTTCCTGTCAATATTTGGGTTTTCCCTCTTCTTCTGGGCGACAACAGCATTAATAACAAAACTAATCGGGATTACATTACTGGAACGGATAACTGGAATAATCGGATTGCTTGCAATGGCCTTTTTTGTCCCTTATGCCTATACAAGGCTTACTGATGACCTAAAGCTTCCCGGACCAAGATGGGTTACGGGGAAGGTTGCAATCGGGTATACATCACTTGTTATACTAATCCTTCTGGGATTGAATGTGTTTCTTCCAACTTTCATGAGTTATCCTCTTGATAAGATGTTATCGATAAGCCATATGACACTTGGGATCTCATTAATATTTGCATTCGTACCACTGTGGATTCTTGTGAGCCATACAAAGAAGATGGCATGGGTAATTGCACTAGCTGCAACAGTATTTCTTTCATTCAGTCTTTTCGTAGGGCAGCATTATGATGGATGTTGCGGCAAAAACGGAGAGCTGACAGAAAATGATGAATACTGTGGGATGTATGACCTACCTTATGTTCAGGTAACGCAAATGTCTTGTATTGGGCCTATAGTATTTATTGGTGCGCTATATCAAGCTTACCTTACAATAGGTATACTCCTCCTGGCCTTTAGCTACTATGAACTGACAAGGCTTTTCAGGAAAATAATGAATTAATATTTTTTATTTCTAATTTTTATTTCTAATATTGAACATCGATCTTCAAATAGTTTTTGCCCTTTGATTGTAATAACCAGGTTATTCAGGAATATATTTATAGTTTCCTTACTGAAGGTCAATTGACATCCAAATACATATTTCTTTGCTGGTATTAGAATAATACCGATCATTATACCCACATTTTCTGAAGCCCATCTTTTCATAAAGATTCTTCACGGGATTTAATGAAGGTGCTTCAGCAATTAAACATCGAGATGAAGTTTTCTTTGCTGCATCAATGTCATATTGAATCAGCTTCTTGGCTAGATCTTTATTTCGATAGTTTGGATGAATAAAAATATTAGAAATTTGAATGGTGTTGTTCCAATTATGTTCAATCAAGCCAGAGAAACCAACAATCGTATTATTATCTAATAGTATAAACATTCGTTTGTTATCCGATGAAATTAAGTCTTTCCAATTTCTATTAATTTCGAAATTAAATTTCTTAGATAACTTTTCAATTTCATCCAAATTTTCTAAGCTAGCTTGCTTTATTTCCATCTATGTTTAACCTCGCAATTTTATAGCTCGTTTTAGCACAAAGTGCTCTGTCCTACAGATTTTTTCCTCCTTTCCCCCTGTTTGTAGGGGAAAGCGGGGAAAAAATCCCCACTAAAAAGGCTTTACGACATTCATCTAT
>CAYYOI010000036.1:0-15354 GCA_964473285.1 uncultured Methanosarcinales archaeon
TACAGGTGTTTTCCTTTATATTTCTAACGATTCAGAGGATTTCTACGGACCCCCTAAATGGAAGACGTTCACTGACGGGCAATCTGCTGGATGATAGTGTGCTTATCGCTTCCATTGGTTGCAATAAGACCCCCATTCATCCTGCGATCATTGTAGATAAGATCATCTCCCGTCCTGTTGAATACTATTCCGCCTGCTTCCCGGAGGATTACTTCAGGAGCACAGCAATCCCATGCACCAAGCTTATCGCTGGTATTAAGATAGAAATCAGCCTCTCCCTCGCTTATCCTGCCAAGCTTTATCCCTATGCTTCCGCATTTTATGAAATTGTGTACATTAAGACTTCGTGCAATCTCCTTTTCTCTTTCACTGAAATGGTTCCTGCTTATGACCATCCTTGAGAGCCCTGATGCCTTGACCGAGAGCCTGTTCTCTTTCCCCTCATGTTCCACAAATGATCCATTACCAGCACTTGCATAATATATCTTATCCAATACAGGTAGATACACTACACCCATCACAGGAACACCCTTATCAAGCAGCCCCACCATGATTGAGAATTCTCCGGTCCTGTTTAGAAAATCTTTTGTTCCGTCAAGAGGATCAATTACCCATACCTTTTCATGGTCTGGAAGCCCCTCCCTAACCTCTTCTGAGATTATACCATAATTAAAATCTTTAAGACCTTCCCTCAGGAGTTTATCAGACAAAAGGTCTGCTTCAGTCACAGGGCTTGTATCATGTTTTATATCATGTGAAAATTCCGTCTCATAGATTCTCATGATCTGTGATCCCACTTCTCTTACAAGTTTCTTTACAGCATCCAGTTCCTTTTCATAACCCATTACATATCCAGAATAGTGTTTTATTTTTAAAGATTACGGGCACATTATATATATTATCTCTTATTACTCGTGCAGTATGAAAGTGACAGAATCCATAAGCACTAGTAAAAGGGAGACTCTTTTGCGCGCATTGCTCGACATGCCTAATGTCTTTGAAGAAGCCACTGTTAATCTTGATATCTACGGTCTTCAGCTTCCACCAGCAAGATATGATTTTAAGGAAATCTATTACAATGAGGAAGATGTCTGCAAATACAAGACACGCTATTCAATACTTGGGGTAACGCCTTTCTCAGTTATTGATCTTAACAATTTTTTCAGGCATTATATGGCGGACTTTGAAAAGCACATCAAATCTAAGGACATGAAAGGGCTGCCCTTTCGTATGAAACTGAGCTATAACGAAGATGAAAGCAAGGATGCATTCAAAAGGTCCATTGATCAATTAGTGAAAAAGGGCTACACCCTTGATTACGTACTATTCACTTTTGGCACCTTTAATATGTATCAAAACATTGCTCTTCTGGATACAGATGGAATCCATCTAAATGTGGACGAGCAGACTTTTCTTGGAAGGGAACCGCACCTTGAATCTATTCCTGGTTCAGTTCCCTCTGCTGACTGAACCAATTTTTCAAGCTCATTTAAACCAAAAAAAGAAGCAGGAGCTTGATGAGGAGAAGAATAAGCAAAAGGACAGGCTTCACAAGCTTAACTTCTCCATGATAATAGTCCTTTCAGTCATAGCCTCTGCAACCACCATGCGTATTGCCTTGCTTGATGATGATATAGTCCGTCGTGCAGGTTTCTTGTTCCTTTCACTTCTTTTGTTAGGACTGATTGCAGGAGGCCTGTATTATATGGCAAGAAGGTTCATTGAAAGACTCAGTTCTGATCGGATTTCATCATTGGAGCGCGAGTTTGCCCGCTATGAGATCGAGGAGCAGAAACTCGAGGAGTGAGCATCCCGCATGCAGCTTCAATATCAGTTCCTCTGGGGTATCTTATAAAACATTTGTATTTCTTTAACAATCTGTTCTTGAATCCTTGGCAGTCACTCCCTGTATACCCCTGGGAATCATTGAGCCTTATCAGGTTGAAATTTGTTTCAGGACCAAAATTTAACCTCATCAGCTCATTGACATCTACTTCCCTGTCAGTTATACCTTTGATCAGGCAATACTCTATCATGACTGGCCTTTTTTGGCTGAATTCAACAATATCCTTTACACTACCCCTTGGAACCAGTCTTTTACGCACCTCTTCAAAAGGAGAATGCAATGATATCGCAACATTGTATGAGACATCCTGAAGCTTCTCCAGGTCAATACCACATGTAGAGACAGTTATTTTCCGCAAAGGAACTTCCATATCTCTAATGGCTTCAGAAACCGCATCAAAATTAAGGAGTGGTTCTCCTGAACCCATGAAGACTACAGATGTAGGCTTTCCATGTTCGCAGCAGGAATCAAATTGCTTTAGTATCTCATCTGCAGAAAGGTTCCTTACAAAATTTCCTGACCTGCAGAAAGCGCATCCCACTGGACAGCCTACCTGGCATGACAAGCAAACTGATATCTTGTTGTTCTTGCTTGGAATGACTACAGCGGAATATCCCTCAAAATCAAGCCTGATAGTCCCGTCAACTGAAATTTGCATTCATCAAAGGATATTATCGATTTATATAAACCTTAGCAAATCTTTAAATATACTGCCTGCTTTTTTCACAAGCAATGGATGAGAATGAGCGCTTCAGGAAATATCTTGCAACAGCAATTGTCCTGATACTTATTGTCCTTGCTGCTTATGCCTTTTTTCCATACCTGAATGGTCTTTTTGGTGCAGTCATCCTTTATACCCTCTTCAGGCCGTTATATATCTATCTTCACCTCTACATGCGGCCAGGGTTTGCTGCAAGCCTCATATTATTGCTGACATTTGTCATATTTCTTGTGCCTATAGTCTTTATCGCTTCAATCCTTATTGGTGAGATAGGTGCAATAATCCAGAGTTCCCGCTTTTTCATGGACAATCTGGGAAACCTTGGTGATCTCATACCAAATATAGATGTAAAAGAGATTATCCTTGACGAGATAAATAAGGCAGGTATATATCTTCGTAATGCATTGATGTCCACTCTCAGAGGGGTTGGTCATATGCTAATTACCATTTTCATAATGTATGTCATCCTCTTTTACCTCCTGATAAGCACCAACAAGCTGAAGAAGAACGTATGTGCTCTCATTCCTTTCAATCCAAAGAACGGACAGAAATTGATTGATGAGTTCTCCAGGGTCACATACTCTACAGTAATCTCTACCGGCTTAATTGCAGTGACACAGGGGGCACTTTTGACAATAGGATTTCTTGTATTCGGTATAAAGGGTGCATTTGTTTGGGGTATTGTAGGAATGATTCTTTCCTTCTTGCCTGTTGTGGGAATACCCTTTGTCTGGATCCCTGCAGGCATAATCCAACTAGTAAGCCAGGACTATACCGCTGGTATAGGAATTCTGATTTGGGGATTTATCATATCAAACATTGATAATGTCTTGCGTCCTGCTTTGCAGAAAAGGTTCGGTGCCATTCACCCCATAATATCAATAGTCGGTGTTTTCATGGGGCTTAATCTGTTCGGTATTCTGGGAATCATAATAGGCCCTTTGCTGCTTTCGTACCTGGCGCTTACACTCAGGATGTTTAATGAAGAATTTATGCAAGTGAAAACATGAAAGTTGCAGATATAAAAGATGCAGTAATTGTTGATACACGAAGTCCGGCAGAGTTCGAGCATGACCATATCCCTGGTGCTATCAACATTCCTATTTTTGAGAATAACGAGCGCCATGAGATAGGCAAGCTATACAAAGCCAATCAGGAAAAAGCTTTTGACCTGGGTATAGAATATTATTCCCGTAAGTTACCACATCTTTGCCAGGACCTGAAAAAGCTTCCTAAAAAGACCATTGTAATCTATTGTTGGAGAGGAGGTATGCGAAGTCGTGCCATCACTCAGCTTGCAAAGCTTCTGGGGCATGATGCGCATCAGCTCGAGGGAGGTTACAAATCATACAGGGAATACGTCCGTAAGACACTCTATTCCATTGAACCCCGTTTTGTTGTCCTTTACGGCCTTGCTGGATGCGGCAAGACTGATCTTATCAAGAAAGTCCATCCCGCAATTGACCTCGAAGGCTATGCAGCTCACAGGAGTTCAGTCTTTGGAGCAATAGGCTTAAAGCCAAATTCCCAGAAGATGTTTGAGAGCCTTCTCTTGCATGACCTCCTCAAATACAAGGACGAGCCTTATATTTTTGTTGAAGGAGAAAGCCGTAAGATAGGAGATCTTTTCATTCCTCAGAACATATTCACAGCAATGGGAAAAGGCATAGCAGTCAACGTGATAAGTTCTCTGGAAGAAAGATCCAGGAGGATTGTCAGGGATTATTTCACCCATGGTGAAGATGAGAGAATAAAAGGAATTATCTGGGACCTTCGCCAACGCATCACAAAAGAAACAGCCCAGCACCTGATTGCACTTGTTGACCATAAGGATTATCATGAAGTATCAAGGATACTTCTACGGGATTATTATGATCCCAGGTATAGCCAATATCTTGAGCAGTTCACTTATAGCCTGGAATTTGATGCTGACAATGACGATATCGAGTCTATTTATCATATTCTTTGAATTCTTCTATTGCCCTGTTAAGATACTTGAGTGTCTTTCGCTTTGTTCGTGTCGTGTAGAGTTGTTCAGCAAGTGACTCGTTCCCCAGTTTCTTTCCTATCCAGTCAGCATACAAATTCTTGTTCATCCCAACATACTTGTAGAAATCCTTACCCTTTTGATCTGCGATGTGATCCCTTAATTCCTCGAGGTTTTTTATCTTCTTATTATCTTTTGTTGTGAAATATTTTGAAGCAGGAAGCTTTTTCATGCGTTCGTGAAGTTCTTCCAGATCCCTGCTTCGAATAACTCTTTTTGCATCCCTTCGTGCTATGTAGCCTGAGAACCGAAGCATTATATGCCTCTTGACAAGCTTGTATAACCCAACCATTGCTATGCACAGGCCAACACTGATAAGAAGAAGCATCAGCAATTGATGCTGCATCCCTGAGAAACTAACCTTATGGATTAGTGCTTTTCTCAAAAGATCACTAGAGACATAGAATGGATTATACAATCGTATAAGATTGGCTATATGAAAAGGCATCCTCTCCAGAGGAAATATGAGATCTGAAAGAAATATCATTATGGATATCAGGCTTATCCCAGAGAGCATGCTGGTCTCTCCTGCCTGTGAGAATATCCCTATCAGCATTCCGATAAGTATGAAGATTGAAGCGCTTATGATAAGGATCAGTAATGTTACAGAAAGATTGGTAAGAACATCCTTCTTGAAGAAATAAGCATAAACCCCTATAATAAATGAAGCTTCAAAGAAAATGATAGTGAGTGTAGTAAGAAAAGTCCCGAACAGGAAGGTGGAATCCCTTGTTGGAGTCACGAAATTCCTGAAATAAGCTTGTGAAAATTTCTCCATCAGCATCAATGAGGAAGCAAGTAAAACGCCTATGAAGGTGAAGATAAGTATGATAAGGTATGGAAAATAGAAATTAAGCTGCGTATTCTCTGCAATTACCGGGTCTACCTTCTGCTCTATAGGAGAGATTATTGTTTCCAGGTCAGTGACATCAGTGCTTTCTATGTTAGCACTTATCATCAGAAATGTATCCTGTATCTGGATTACTCGTTCCAGATTCTTTGCATTCAGTGTCTCAATCTGATCGATCCTGTCTAGTGCATGATTTCTTTTCTGATCTATCGAATTGAGAAGGGTTTTAACCGCAGAAAGATTGCCTTTAACCTGGTTGACCCTTTCATTGAAAGAGTCCCTGCTTGAATTGTATTCTTCATAGAAATCCTCTTCCAGACCCAATACACTGCTTTCTGTATCACTGAGGCTTGATTGAATCTCTGAGTATTCACTCTCATTTATCTTTGAATCATTGCGAAGGCTTACAGCAATTGAATCAATGTCAGTGATCATCTTTTCAGTATCAGAAACAAGATCTTCAAAAGGTTGCTCCATATCCCTGAGAACTGAATTTATCCTCAATGAATCCACGTCAATATCAGTCCCTACATCTGTTGAGAAATCAAGGACAGTACGCAGCTCGGTAAGTTCCTCAACAAGCTCCTTATTGCCCTCAGTAAGTTCATTTACCACACTTGCCTTGGCCTTTAATTCTCCTGTTGTGCTGTTAAGCTTGGATAGTACATCTGAAGTGAGCCCTGAGCTGTATTCCTTTGCTTTCTCATTGAAATCAGCGGTTATGCTCTGCACAACAGACCTGAAAAAATTTACTTGCGAGTTGTCGACCAGATAACGAATCTCATTTTTCTTGTTGTTCTCAATCTCAAACTCTTCAGGAAAGATTATGCATATGTGTATATTTCCCTTTCCTATAGCATCACGGCACTCATCTTCATCATCATAAAAATTAAGGGTATAGTTCTCATTATCAAGAAGGCTTACAAATTCTCCAGTGAGGTTTCCACCTTCTATATAACCTACCTTTATCTGGCCTTCCTCTGATGTATTGAAAGCAAGACCCACTGCAACCATTATGATGATAGGAAGAATCAGAAGTATAAGCGCAGATGACTTCGATCTTATTATAAGCTTCAGGTTACGCTTGATAATTGCAGCGATCTTCATGTTGAGTATCCCTCGTTTATGGTCTCCAGCACATCCTGCAATGAAGGATCAGTTACTGTTATGTCCTGCAGGTCATAACCTGCCTTCAAGATGAATTTAAGCGCCTCTTCAACATTTGCAGAGCGTATCATCAGTCTTCTTCCATGGACCTGGCACCCTGTTATCTTGAGTGAGTCTTTATTTTGCAGCTCCTCGATGATCTCATCATAGTCCTTTTCTGCCTGAATTGATATCTCCTGTTCCTTAGCATAATATCTCTTGATCTCACTTGGACTCTCAGTGATTGTAATCTCAGAATTGTATAGTATTGATATCCTGTCGCAATAGCTTTCCAGCTCATCCAGAAAATGACTGGAAAGGATTATAGTGGTCCCTTTCTTGTTTATCTCTCTTATGAAATTCCACATCTCCTTACGAAGGATCGGGTCAAGATTGGATGTAGGCTCGTCAAGGATAAGTATCTTTGGGTCATGTATCAGGGCGCAAGCAATATCAAGGCGCTTTTGCATCCCTCCGGAAAGCGAACCCGCAGCAACTTTTCTTGAATCATTAAGCTTCATAAGGTGTAGCAAGATATCAATATTTGTCTGTCTAACGCTTTTTGGAAGATTGTAAAGCCTTCCAAAATAATCCAGATTCTCATAAGTGGTAAGTTTAGAATAGATTGAAGGCTCCTGGCTAGAGAATCCAAACATTGTCTTGATGTCATGAGGGTCTGAGAAGATTGAGCGGTACTGCTTGCTGTCCTTGATATTGAGCAGGTGCTCCATCTTGAAAAGGATATCACCCATCTCAGGCTGCAGAAATCCGATCATCGCATTGAGCAATGTTGTCTTTCCTGAACCGCTCATCCCGATGATTCCCAGTATTTCGCCAGATAATATGTCAAGGTTGATATCATTTAGTATGGTCTTATTTCCAAAACGCTTCGTGATGTTCACCATCCTTATGGCTGCGTCGGTCATCCTTATTTTATGGTAACATGGCTTTTTAAATTTACCTATTCACTACAGAATGAAACTATTTAAATAGAATGAGTAAATAGTACCTCCTATGAGGCGGAAAAAATTCTTCATAATCCTTAGTTTACTGCTGGTATGGACAATCCTTGCCTTTGTCTTTGGTGATTATTTGGTTGATAGGCTGCTGGGAGTGTGGAACGGTTATCTTCTCATGTTCTTGGTGGCATCATTCGGCGGTTTTTCCGTATTTACAACTGCAAGCTATTTTACAACATTAATACTCCTGGCTCAGAATGGATTGAATCCCTTGCTGTTAGGATTAGCAGGAGGCATAGGTATAACAATTGGTGACAGTTTCTTTTTCTATCTTGGAATGACTGGTAGAGAAGCCTGTGATTCACCCTTGCGAAAGAAAATAAGAAAAGTATCAACATTCCTCCGGGAGCGTTTTGACTGGGCAGTACCTATCTTTGTCTTCGTATATGCTTGCATTGCTCCTATGCCAAATGATGTTATGACCGTATCTCTTGGACTTGCAGGGTACCCTTACCGAAAGATTATACTTCCCCTTCTTATTGGAAACATTGTGTTTACAAGTGTGTTTGCATTCATGTTCGCATGATTATCAGAAAATCAAGTTAGTTTTTCCGGTCAATGCAAGTCTAAAATTGTTACTTATAAGTAATAAAAAAAGAAACTTTTAAAAAAGAATAGCTTATCCTCTGCATCATGGATTCAGGGGAACAGTTTGCACATCTTGAACATATACTCCAGAAAGAAGCCCATATATCCTGGAAAGACCGGGCAAGTGTTATTGGTGATAATATAAAGCGAAACGCCTCATATTTTATTCCTTTTGGTGTTTTTTTGGGGATTGGCGGACTCGTTGCCTGGGATATAATGGAATTGCTTCAACATAATTCTTTAGTAGATAACTATCAACAGGCAAAAGCCTATATAGGTAATATTTCACGAAACATTGAGACTGCAACTGACATGGGCAGGACTTTTCCTGTATCATCTGAGATCATGGAGGTTCCGCTCCAGTTGATAGAGGAAGGAAAAGAATACACCGCAAAAAAAGAAGCGACAGAGCTCATACATTACATAAAAGAGCAACAGCACATACTGGATAATAGTAATCCTCAGGAGAGTATCAAATACCTTAACTATCTGCAGGAGAAGCTTAATCCGATAGTGAATCATGGAAAAGAGTTTTGGCTTACGATAGGTGCAATTTGCGGCGGAATTCTTGATGGTGTAGGATTAATACTCAGCGGGATTTATGCTCTTAATGAACCATACTGGACTTCTGAATTAAGAGAAAAGAAAAGGCTGAAAAAGAAACTAAAAGATTTGCCTGAACTAAGAGAAGACCTTGAGAACCATCCCAGGCCTGACCTTCTGGTTGATGTTGTAGAAGGGGTAATATGCCAGGATAACACCGGAAGTTATCTATATCATCTGACAAAAAAATTTATACAAAAGTCTAACAAGGATAATATGTTCATTCTGGATACTATACTCAATGATGGATACGAATCACATCATCTAATGGACCCATTCAAGACATACTCTTGCTTTGATTCTGACAGAGACGAAAGATACAAAAGCATTGAAAAGCAATTGCTGGACGAGGGATGGAGTCAAAAGGATATTGAAGATTCCCTTGAAACAGTAGATACATATAAAGGCATATTCAAGGAACTCTTCCAGAAGGAATGGAATCCTAGTCAGATCCAGAATGTCCTGACTAGAGTCGGAAATCTGGAGAATCACAGGGAATATTTTCTGGAAGCACTGCTCACAGAGAAAAAAGAGTCATTCTTGAATGCTCTGTCTTTTTATGAAGAATTCAAGGACATAGAAGAGACTAAACGCCTTCAGTTTGCTGGCGTACTACTCCAGAATCTGAACTATTCACGTAGCCTAAAGCGTTGTAAAATAAGCAGTCCCAGTATAGTTAAATACATTACAGATCTGGATAATACTCTTGGAATAAGTAAGAAAAACCAGCTCAGGATGCTTGGAAAAGTCAATAACCTGCATAATCTGCTTGAGCAGTTAGGACAAAAGAGAAAAGTACATGCTCTGATTGACATTGTAAATTATGAGTTGCCGCAATTCAATGATGATGTAAGGGAAATAACCAATTTTTTGGTCAGGCACCAAGATGTTGATGCAGGTGAGACTCTTACGAATATGGGTGCATTGTATAAGTTCAGGGATGGTTCCTATAAGAGCAGGTTGCTCAAGAAAGAAGAGCCAGTAGATGCCAAGCCTCTCCTGACAAGGAAAGGAGAGCAAAAAGTGGTAGAAGAGCTTAGGAGTAAGGCAAGGTTTGCAAGGTATGAAGCATTTAATAGTAGATTAGACGATTTATTTCATGCGCCTCTTGAAGAGATTGTAGGACATAAAGTGGACTCTATCACATGGACAGAGGAACTTATCAATTCAGTTTCTGGCTACTACAGCATCGAAAATAATGAACTTGCCAGTATTGTAAGCAAGGTAATAGGACATTACATCTTCAATGACATGGACAACCTCACTCTGGAAGGGAATCGCACATTAGAGGAAAAGCTGGGCCCTGCAATCATTTCCTGGAAAGAAGGTCACACTTCTACACATCAATGTCCCAGGAAAAAAAAGATCAGGAAAAAGCTCGGATTTGATCTTAGACACGAGTACGATGAATTTGCAAGATGCATGCACACCCTGACTGGCAACCACCAGATGCCCAATAGTGCAAAAGTGGCTGAAGCAATATACAAGAGGGTTCTCAGACAGGCCAATCCAGAAGATAGAGCCGTTGTCCAGGAAGCGAAGTACCATCTGACCAAGATAAAGCAGGATACAGGTGTGCTTCACAAAGGAAGCCAAATCACCTTCTATGACTCCAAAGATTTCATGGACTCCCTGCAGATGGGTAATGTCACAGGCTCATGCACTAATCTGGTAAATGGCTCCAACAAATTTGCAGCTTTTGTAAACGCTATTGATGACAATAAGAAAGTAGTATACCTTGCAAATGAGAATGGTACAAAAGTAGGAAGAACATTAGCAGTATTGACAGATATTGGTATTGTTACATATAGGTCCTATGAGAATACTATATATGACATCAATGAAGCCTGGCTTGACCATTTCAGGCAATATGCAAGAAAGGTTGGAGTTCCTTTAATCATTCCCGAAAGGTTCGCTGAAGAAGGACTTGTTAAGCACCTTGGTAAGAAACAGAAAGTGTCGCCATTGATTCACAGGGCAGCCTGCCCAATCTGGTATGATGATGGCATGGGAACTGTCAAGATACCAGAAGAAGGATACAACCCAACATTTTCTGCGTATATAGAAAAATAACAAGAATATAAGATGCGTCGGCCGGGAATCGAACCCGGACCCGGCCCGTGGCAGGGGCCAATTGTACCATTCAACCACCGACGCATGGGCCCACCCGGACTCGAACCGGGGATCAATGCCTTTCTGAGTATAGCGACAATCGCTACCTTGTAAGGGCACTGTCATAGCCACTAGACCATGGGCCCGCAATAAAAAAGAAAAAAGGGGTATTTAAAAACCTTTGGGTTCTGGCATGGTTCGTCGCACTTCCATGGGTATGACTCCCTCTGCAAATTCCCGTTTTGCAATCTCAATAGGATTATACTTGAGAGCTTCAAGTTCTTCCTCTGAGAATTCCAGCAGCAGGGGAGATCCCATTGCAATCTGCAATGCCCTTGACCCGATCATTCTGGCTTTTTCATACTTGGTGTATTCCATTCTAATCCTCCAGCTTGGCCCTGAGTTCCTGGCACTTTTCAGTTGCTTTGGTAAGCATGAACTCTATGTCCTCACTAGTCAAAGCACCATCTCCACCCTTTTGCAGAGCGCAGATCCTGCCATCTTCCAGTGTAGCGACAGTGAGCCTTTTCTCAAGGACAGCCTCTTCCTCTAGAGTCGGATCTATAATGAAATGGTCACCAATCTTGATCACTGTCACTTCAATGGGAAGGCCATCAAGTGGTATCTTCTCATCTGTCTTGTGCTTGTAATCGATGCCATCCTCATTATAGGTAGGGAATCTTGCATCCTGAAGCGAGGCAATAGCAGCCAGTGCAGCAGCATCACGCAGATTGCCTGCATCATTTATGCTGCAGATATCAATGAAAATCATCCATACCTTTTCACCTTTTGTGATGCACAATTTTTTCGTATCTATTACACCGCTTTCCCTTATTCCCCTGTCTACTACTCTTGCAAGCTCAACAGCCTGGATCTGAGGTGGCCCTGGTTCGAACCGCGGATTTGAAAGAGGAAGAAGTTCCACGTTCACCGCAATATTACCATTTTCTGGAGTGTCAGGATAGGGTCTTTCAACAGACATCTTTACACCTGCAATGACCTCTGTCTCTCCTATGAGGACGCGTGCTGAACCTTCTGCATTAGGTGTTGCTCCTTTTTCTATTACTACTTCTCTGAACTCGTCAAATTGCCTCTTGTCAAAACGGAAGCCTTTTGTTAGCATCTGATCGATATGATTACTCATTTTGCACCTCATACTTCTTTTTCAATGCCTCTTTTTGGACCTCATATAGCTTAGGTGCTACTTTCTTGCCAAGCTCGATAGCTTCATTCATCAATTCCTTTGTGATGCGCCCATCCATCTGCAGGAGTGTGATCTCCTCAGTGCTTGGAATAAGTGCAATCGGGATATCCGATACTTCACCATCAAAGCTTTCCTCAGCATAGTCAAGGTCTGCTATTATATTTCCATTGATACATCCAACCGCAATAGCGACAACCAGGTCTTTCATTGCAAATCCTGCGTCAGCAAGAGCCATGGATGCGGCGCATATACTTGCGCACCTGCTTCCTGCATCTGTTTGTGGAAGCTCCACGAAGATATCGATGCTCAGATTAGGAAAATTGGTCAGGTCAAGCACAGGTTCAAGAGATTTTTCCATGACATAGGATATCTCCTTTGATCTCCTATTTCCACCTGGCCGCACACGGTCTCCCATTCCTGAGAAAGGCATCATGTTATAATGGCATTGAAGAATCCCTTTTCTGACATCCTTTTTTGATCTTGGGAATACTTCCCTTGGCCCATAGACTGCAGCATATGCTTCTGTATTTCCTATCTTGAACCATGCTGAACCTATCGCGCTCTTTATGACACCGACTTTTGCTTCCATTGGCCGAAGCTCATCGATCTTTCTTCCATCTGGTCTCTGGAAACTCATTCTTCATCACCTAGTAATTCCTTAACCCTGTCTGTGAGTCCTTCAGTATGTGCATTGGCTTCGACAAACTTTATGGCTTCCACGGTTTTAAGTTCCATCTCTGGAGTCTCATTTGCAATCCAGATTATCCCGTTTTGTCCCACTATTACCTTTGATCCGGTCTTTTCCTTGATAAGGCTGACCATTGAACCGCCTTTCCCGATGATTCGCGGGACCTTGTAAGGAACAACTGTTATTATTCTTCCACCATTTAACTTTCGAAGACCAGGCCCTTTTGTTGAAACATCTATCAGTTTCTGGCTGGTAACATTTGTTATCTGGCATACCACCCATTCATCAATATCAAAATACTGGTCAAGCCTTGCGTTTCGCTTGATGAAGTCATTGCTTGCTTCTTGCAGAGGAAGCACAGCTGAATGGCCGCTTCTCAGGTCAAGTCTCCATCCTGATATCAGGATATCAAAAACCCTTCCTATCACAGTATCATCTTTCTTTGGATAATACTGTCCGTTCAAAGGTATCAGTTTGATAACTTTGCCGTCGACCTTTGCCAGGCCGACAATCTTTGCATGTATATTTTCACCGTTTCGGTATGTACCATAACTCGGTAGATAATCCATGCCTGTGGCAAGGACTTCTCCTGGTACAGCTACTTCGTTTTGTGCAACTGTCATTTTTTCACCTTGTTTCAATTACTCTTGTTTGAACTTCACAATGGCATTTCTTGCTCAATGTCTCGTACAGTTCAGGCTCAAGTCCCCCTGGGATCTCGATTACGCCTCTCCATCCGCCATCAGACTGCCATTCTTCCTGAACGATCTTGCCAAATCCCATAAGGGTTCCATAAACCTTGTTTGCAAATTCTGCCAGTAGATGAATCTCTATCTTCTTTGTTACAAATTTTATTGGCAGTATTGGCTGAAGCTTACGTAGTATTCCTTGAATCTGTTCTTCAGCACTCTGGTGCTCATCAATCTTTACTTTTGCCTCTTCCAAAGCTGCCTCTACCCTGTTACGGGGGTGAGGAATCTTTGTTTTGGGATCAACACCATGGCGTTGTATCAATGATATCACGGAATTGTACTTCTCCTGTCTCTTTTTCTCCCTGTATTCAGCTGATAACTGAATCTCTCCTCTTAGGATGATCTCTTTTGCGATAGAATCTGTGTCATCTGTTTCAAAAAGTGCCTGTAATCTCTCATGCGATGCTTCCTGTCCTTTCTTGGCATCAAACCAAATCTTATCATTCTTGAGTACTTCCCGCAGGGATATTTCCTTATTCTGCCGGAACTCCATGGCAAGATCAGGATCAACGACTACCTCGAAAGTGTTTTCCCCTTTTTTTAGACGAGCAAGATGCATATCAGACATTTTTATCACTTCTTGATCTCCTTCATGAGCTTTGAAAGCTTATCGTTGGTAAGTCTTTCCATCTTTTCTGTATCAGTTGATACAAAAGCAGCATCAATCCGTTCAGTTGTCAGTTCCTCGCCCAGGAACTTGTGCATTGCTTTCAGCCCCAGTTTTAGTGCATTGTCAAGGCTCATATTATCCTTATATTCTGCACTGATTACTTCTTCAATCTCCTGTTGGCCTTCTCCTATGACACTTGCCTTGTATTGGAAGAAGATTCCTGTTGGATCTGTCTCATACAATACAGGACCTTTCCTGTCAATTCCTGCAATCAGAAGACTTACTCCAAATGGTCTTAGTCCCCCTGACTGTGTGCACATCTGCTTGAGATTAGCAATATCTCTTACTATTGATCCCACATCTGCATTAGTATCATAGGTCACCTTGTGCTGCTGCGTATGTGTCTGTGATCTTTCCACAAGTACACGCGCATCAGAAAGTATACCAGCTGCAGTTGCAATTATGTGGTCATCTATCTGGAATATCTTTTCCACTGAATCAGGTATGATAAGCTTATCTACAATACGTTTATCTGTTACCAGGAGTACACCCTCCTTGTATGTTATACCGATTGCTGTGGATCCCTGCTTGACAGTCTTCTTTGCATATTCTACCTGCAAAAGGCGTCCGTCAGGGCTAAACATTGTTATTGCTCTGTCGTACCCCATTACTTGGTGTGGCATTGGTTGTTGCATTTTTATACCTCCATGAATTTACTTTTTGCTTTTTTGAGGATTCCGCTCACCCCTATCGTGTGTATGACAACAGGAATCCTGTTTAGGGAGTTGATACAAGCGAGAGCTGCCCTTCCTTCATCAAGCATTGCATTGCTGATGCGTAGGATACCCACTTGCTTCTGATACATATCTGGCAGAATAGAGATTCCGGCACGTGCAAGTCCGAAAGCACCCAGTTGTTGTTGTAATCCTCTCATCAGATCGCTGCTTATGTCAGCTAGTGGTTCTTTTGATACGATCTTGAATACCAGGTACCTTTTCTTTTCCCTTAATGTGGGCGATAGCCGCTTTAATTTAGCCATAGTGAGAAAATATGCATCCTCCGTTCTCTCTCCGCATATGACAAATTCTCCTCTCTTTAAAAGGTTTTTGGTCTCTTGGAGTTTTTCTAAAAAATAGTAGAAAATATATATCAAAATAGTAGGATACCA
>CAYYOI010000037.1:0-15159 GCA_964473285.1 uncultured Methanosarcinales archaeon
AAAAGTTTCCATAAGTTTTTAGTAAGAGAAAAGAATCATTTATATTATGCGCATCTCAATCTTCACAAACAACTACAAGCCATTCACTGGAGGAGTTGAAAGATCAATAGAGAATCAAAGATTCATATTGAAGAAGAAAGGCCATGATCCTTACATATTCGCACCAAAATACCCCGGATACAAAGACAAACAAAAGAACATCATAAGGCTCTCTTCAGTAAACGCCCCGACATACCCAGGATATTATCTTCCTTTAGCATTCAGGAATACAATAAGAAAGCACATGAGATATATAAACCCTCACATTGTCCACACCCATCATCCATTCCTCGCAGGTGAAGCAGGACTCAGGACTGGAAGAAATATGGGATTACCCGTTATTTTCACATATCACACGTTATACGAGAAGTATCTCCATTACATTCCCTTGGATAAGAAGATCACAAAACCCTTAATAAATGAGTTTGTCCGGTCATACGCTAACCAATGTGATGTGGTGATAGCACCCTCCAAGTATGTTAAGGATAACATAAAGCTTGAGACCAAGGTTGAAGTGATACCCACCGGTGTTGAGATACACAAATTTGACAAGGCATACAAAGATTATCTAAAAGAAAGATATCATCTTCCAAAAGACTCAAAAATACTGCTTCATGCAGGACGCCTCACAAAGGAGAAAAACCTTGATTTTCTTATCAAAAGCATAATTGCTATACTTAAAGAAGAAAAGAAAGCCATCTGTTTCATTGCAGGAAAAGGAGACAGGAAAGAAGAACTGAAGGATATGATCAGGAAACAGAATCTTTCTCACAGGGTTATATTTACTGGCAATCTTGCAAAGGATGAATTGATAAGGTATTATGTCTCTGCTGACCTGTTCCTCTTCTCCTCAAGATCAGAGACTCAAGGGCTTGTATTGATGGAAGCCATGGCAGGTTCAACCCCTATCATTGCATTGGATGGGCCTGCGATTGATGAATGCATAACAGATGGTAAGAATGGATTTATTGTAAATGAGAATGTGAATGAATTCAAGGCAAGAGCTTTAGAGCTGCTACAGACCGATAAACTAAAAAAGTTCAGTTTTAATGCAGAAAAATCTGCAAAAGATTATTCAATTGAAAAGATGGGTGAGAGATTGCTATCAGTATATAAGGATCTAAAGGGAAAAAAGATAGAAAGATCTTATGAAGATTTCAGGCAGATAAAGAAGATCTCAAAGATAGAATGGTCACACATAATCACAACACTTTTCAGGAGGGAACAGGATGCTTAGATGGATCCCATGGAGGACAATGGTAAAGAGAGCAGCCATGCATATGGGATTTAGTGACCCTATGCAGGTAATGGCACGCATCAAGGGTTTTTCAAAAGGAGATACCATTGCACCAATCGAACTGCTTCGCCAGGGCTTCAAATTCCATGCCAGAGGATTCATCAACAGGGAAGTGATACAAAACAACCTCGAGTGGATCTGGCCTTATTGGGTTGAGAAACAATACAATCCACGAGATCACTCATTCATCCCCACATCATTTTCCATCACAAACATAAATCTCACACAAAGAAACTGGACAGCTGTAGGAAAGATTGGATATCAGGATATGCCCATAGTTGACCCCAGAGGACTCGTAACCCCTTTCCAAGATGGATGGTCTATTGACTTCTGGAGACCTGGCAAGATTTATCCTTCACAGGAAAAGAACTGCACACAATATATAAAAGATGATTCGATCATTACAAAGATAAAGAAAAAAGACGCAGAACTCAAAACCACCGTACAAGTCACAAGAAAGAATGGTAAGCTTCAATGCCAGATAGATTGCGAAACAGACGGTGACCTGGCAGTAGCACTCAGGCCATACAATCCAGAAGGAGTAAGCTCAATCAAAAGAATAAAAGCAAATAAGAAAAGCTTTACTGTAGATAAAGATAAGAAGATATTATTCAATAGACCCCCGCAAAGATTCATCCTGAATTCCTACGAGAAAGGAGACAGCATCTACAACATCCAGGAGACAAGCAAGCAAGAGGTACGATGCAAATCAGCAATGGCCTCAGGAATTGCAGTTTTTCCCAAAGCAAAGGAACTAACTATCACCATACCACTTGAAACAACAAAATCATTATTTTCACCTTCTAAGAAAACGCCTGCAACACTCAAAGGTTTCAATTTTGATGAACTCTACGCTTCAGCACTAAAGACTGTCATGCTTCATTCAACCGCTGGTCTGTTCGCAGGACCATACACCTACAAGCGTTTCTGGTTCAGGGATTCCGCCTATGTTATCCATGCTCTGCTATGTATGGTTATAACTGACATGCCAGAACAGATGATTGATTTTTTCATATCACAACAGACAAAACTCGGATACTTCCATTCCCAGGAAAGCGAGTGGGACTCAAACGGCCAGGCCCTATGGGCAATCCAGCAGTACTATCAAAAAACTGGACATCTGCCAAAAAGATGGATGAAACCTATCGAGAAAGGCGCACACTGGATCATCAAGCACCTGGAATCAAACAAGGCCAAACCAGACAGTAAGCACCACGGCCTTATTCCCGCAGGATTCAGTGCTGAACATTTCGGCCCAAGCGATTATTACTACTGGGATGATTACTGGAGTATCGCAGGCCTGAAGGCTGCAGCAGAAATGCTTAACAATAATGAGTACAAGAAGGCTGCAGATAAACTGCTCACCAATGTAGATAGGTCTCTGGAAAAAACCAGTTCGGATGTAATGCCCATATCCCCATACAGAAGACCAAGCAGCGCAAGCGTTGGTTGCCTTGTTGCAGCCTATCCACTCCAACTATATCCACCAAAGGAAAAGAAGATCAAGGCCACTGCTGCATTTCTCAGGAAAGAATGCACAATAAATAATGCATTGTTTCATGAAGTATCCCATGCAGGAATGAATGCATATCTTTCTTTGCACCTGGCACAAACCTTACTCAGGGATGGCAATAGAGACTTTGCTAAGATCATGACTGGTGTTGCAGATATTGCCTCTTCCACAGGCAAGTGGCCTGAAGCAGTCCATCCCTTTTCAGGAGGAGGTTGCATGGGAGATGGAGAGCATGTATGGGCAGCTGCAGAATGGCTTATCATGATCAGGAACTGCTTTGTCTTTGAGGAAGGAAAAAAACTAATAATCGGTAAAGGCCTTTATCCTGAGTGGTTCAATAAGACTTCGTTCGGTTACACTAAGACATCCTATGGAAACATACGAATACAAGCAGAAAAAACCAAGGAAGGGATTTACATCAAATGGGATGCAGACTGGAATAACCAGCCACAGATGATAATTGAGATTCCAGGTCATGAGAAAAAGAAAGTCAGATCAAAAGAAATCTTTGTTAAAAGAAAAGGGTAGCCATAATATCCAATTTGAGGCTATTTTTGAGATGGATTAGACATCAGGAACTGGGCATGACCAGAAAATATTTTTTCTTTTTCCTCTTCTGAGATTCGGCATTCTTCAACCTTCACGATAGGAACCCGTTGGGAATCAAAGGGAGCATCGCTTGCAAAGATAAATTTGACACCTGCGCGGACTCCATGTTCCATACGCAGCGTACGCGCATTGATCGAGATATCAACATACAGGTTAGGGATCAATGCCACTTCCTGCAAAAATTGCACTGCATTACCAAAGAAATGCGCCATCACGATATTCAATTCAGGAATAGCACGAGCAAGATTTATGATTCGTTTTGGATGTGCCTGGTCAACTGCCTCATCCGCATGCAGGAGCAAAGGAAGCCCTTCTTTTGCCATAACCCTGTACAAGGGAAACAATTGCAAATCATCAACAAAGAAATCCTGCGCTCTTGGATGAAGCTTAACTCCTGCAAAGCCAGGGATAAGATCTGAAAGCGCATCTGCGCTCACTCTGTTTGGATTGAAACGCAGGAAAGGAAAGAAATCATCCTCTTTCAAAAGAGCCAGAGACTCATCTATAAGGTTCATGTCAGAAGTATCAAAAGGAAACACGACAGCCTTGTCGATACCATTACGTTTCATGGAATCCCGCAATTCATCAAGACTGAGATGAGGACCCTCATTATCTGTGCCGATATGACAATGGAAATCAATGATCATTTTAACCGATCTATAAGGAAATCCCTGGTACGTGTTGAGCCTTCAAGAAGGTCAGCCTCATAGACCATTCCAGGTGAAGCAACATTGATTTCACCCAGGTAAGGACCAAGTATATCAACACCTGCCCAGGCAATCTTGTTTTCCTTAAGGAAGGGCATGATCTGCTCAATTATATATTCATCGGTTTTGTTTATCCCAGCCAGTTCACCACGTCCACCTGAAGAAAGATTACACAAGAAAGAGCCTTCAGCAGGGTACCTATGTACCGCACTTACTGGTTCATAGAATAATACATTGATTCTTTTATCACCCATCTGTGCAATATCCTCGATAAATTCCTGAGCAACCAATTCAGTTGTCCCGTCATGAGTTTTCCGCCTGCAGACCTCAATCAATTCATCAAGGCTTGCCCCTTGAAATACCTCAATACCCTTTCCTTTGTTCAGATCTATTGGCTTGAATATGACTGAAGAGAGATTAGCTGCAAAATCAGCAAGTGCCTCATAATTTGAATCAACATAGGTTGGAGGAAGGATATCAGAATCCACAAACTCTTTAAGATATTCTTTTGTATGATACTTAAGCTTGCTACTGGGCGGGTTCAAGAAAAGTTTTTCATCTTCAAGAGGGACTAAAGCATTAAGGAAATCCTTTTTTACAGGAATATCAAACCGGCATAATATTGTATCATAAGCATTAGCAAGGGATGGATCAGGTTCAAAGCTAAGCCTGTAAGGAACTTTTCGTTCATGCAAACCTTCCGCCAGGTAACGGGTACTATCATCAATATCATTCATATTATCTCTGTCAACATAGCAAAGTATCATCTCATCACCTCAAGATCCTGTTGATAAAGCTCATTAATATACCTTCTGACATCGCATGCAGTATCTTCATCGATTGAATGATTACTTTCCCTGCCTTTTGCAAAATCGATTATCATATCAGACATTGTGCGTTTTTCAGCAAGAGTCCGTTGAAGAGGTTCCAGGTATGATGGGTGTTTAGAATGACGCCTTGCAAGAGACACAATATCAGTAAGATATTCATGCAAAGAATGATTATGAATTCCTTGCCTGATACCTGCATTTTCAGCTTCTTTCAACCAATCATATGAAGGGATGACCAACTGCTTCCCTTCCTTAAAGAAGTTATCTTCTCCAATGACAATCTCAGGCTTGTTTTCAGCAAGATAATTGCATACTCCCTGATAAAGAGCTGCAAGCCCCATAATCTGCGAGAATACATTAGCATCAGCACATCTTGACTCGATAGTCTTATCCATCATGCGGATTGGTCCCCAGCACGTATCATGGGCTGCAAAACCCTCGCTTGATCCATTCCCGACCCAACTGCGTAGGCTCTCTTTTTGCCTTTCCACAATATTCTCATATGATACAGGATATGGTAACAACTGTCCCTGCAAAGGAAACTCTCCAAAAACCTGATTACGATATATATCGACCCTATAATCTTTCTTAGTATTCTGCCCAAGGAAAAATGGTGTTGAAGAAAGCAATGCAAACGCAGGATCCATTGCCTGCATTACAACATACTGTTTATGGATTTCTTCCGGGGTTTCCAGCTTATCTATATGGATATGGGTTCCGCAGATGTGATGTTCAAGGTCACGCAATTCATCACCAAGAATAATCCTCTTTTTCATGCCCCTTACACGTTCAGGATCATTTGAGATAGGAGCGCTTTCAGGCCCGATGCTGGAAGAAGGGACAGGAAGCAAAGAATAATCATTACATATCTCCTTTAAAGCATTTAGTTCCTTCAAAAAATTCTGGTGTACAACAGACAAGTCGCTTGAAGGCGGAGCAATCACTTCAACCATTGATTTTGCTGACTCTCTTATCAGATAATCACCGGCCCTGGAATCTGCCAGAATTCTATCTGCTTCATTAGCAAGGCTTCCATCTTCATAAGCAAGATGAAATTCCAGTTCCAGCCCGATCATTGGTTCCATAATCTAGAGTAACCAGAGATCTTATTTAAAAATAGGAGGCAGAACATTTTGCTTAAAGTGCACAATAGACTATAATTAATACAAAAAAATAAAGATATAAACCTATTATTTAGGTCATTCTTACAAAAGTATAAAAATAACAGGGGAGAAATAGAGGATCTTATTACCTTAATAAAACAAAAACATTTATCTAGCAAAAAGGAACTATTACCAAAATGCAGACTATCCTTGATTGCTACACTGACGAACCCGCAGGCCTGGGAGTTCCACCATACCTTGGAACCTACCCACGATATATTGCAGGCCAGCTAAAAGACCCATTCTATCTTACGATTGATGACCTACGCACCCACATAAAATATGGAACCTATCCACCCGAACCAAAGCCCCACCAAAAGACAGACATAACAACATACAACCTCACAAAAAATTTCCCCAGAATCCAGGAAATACTCCACAAGACAACAGAACTGATAATCATAATAGGTGTCCACACCCCAGGAAAGTACCTTTCAGCAATGCCCGGAACAATCAACGAACTAAGACGCCTACTCAAGGAAATAGAATGCAAGAAGACGCTTACAGGCCCGGCAGTCCACGGCACCCAGCTCCATGGAGGAAAACGTGCTGAAAGGATGGATGATGACATGTTCGACGAAGTAAGAATCTTTGATGAGAACTATGAGACTGTCAAAGACGCTTCAGTGAAAGGTGCAAACATTCTGGACCAAATCCCCGACACCCGCATAATGGAGATCGAGACCAGCAAAGGCTGCTCACGAAACCCAGGTTGCTCTTTCTGCCTCGAACCAATCAAGAACAGACTAACAATCAGGCCAAAAGAAGATATCATGGCAGAGGTGAAAGCACTCCATCAGAAAGGCGCAAGGCATTTTCGGCTGGGAAAACAAAGCTGCGTATATCTCTATCCTGAGATACTCTCACTTTTGCAGGAAATCCATGCCCTCGGAATCAAGACACTCCATGTTGACAACGCAAATCCAATCAATGTTATCCAGGACAAGAATCATGCCATAACAAGAGCGATTGTCAAGTATTGCACCGAAGGCAATGTTGCAGCATTCGGAGCAGAAAGCTTTGACCCAGAGGTCGTAAAAGAGAACAACCTCAACTCCGATCCGGAAACCACCATGGATGCAATAAGGATCCTCAACAAGTACGGAAGCGAAAAAGGTCCAAACGGCCTCCCGCATTATCTTCCAGGCATCAACATCCTGTTCGGGCTGAAAGGAGAGACAAAGCAGACCTTTGAGTACAACTACAATGCCTTAAAACAGGTCCTAAACGAAGGCCTTCTCCTCAGAAGGATCAACATTCGCCAGGTAGTCCCCTTTGCAGGGACACCACTCGAGCAATCAGCAGGCCACAAATACCTCAGGAAGAACAGGAAACACTATTATTCCTGGAGAAAAAAGATAAGAGAAGACATAGACCACTTAATGCTCCAGCAACTCTTGCCCAAAGGCTCACTTTTGCACAATATCATGCCTGAAGCCTATGATGGAAAGACCACATTCTGCCGACACATGGGAACCTATCCCCTTATTGTAGGAGTAAAAGAAAGAGTGCCCTTAAAGCAACCAATCTCAGTTGAGATCACTGGATACATGCTAAGAAGCCTCATTGGAAAAGTGATAAGAGAATAAACCCAACAGGATATCAAAAGCCCCAAAAACCCCAGATTCTAAGCCTACAGCGATTATAACCCAAAAAAGAGCCCCAGGATTATAGTGCCCACCATAAGAAATGATACATTTAAGCCAAATAGCACTCACTTTTTCACATTTTTGCATGAGAAACATTTTTATACCCTCATTTATGGAACAACTCCAGGTGATATAATGGACATTCAACTGACAAAAGAGATTTCTAATGCAACAGTGATCAGTGGTTTTCCAGGCTTCGGCCTTGTAGCAACAATTGCAACCGAATTCCTCCTTGAGCACCTTGGAGGCGAAGTCATAGGAAAGTACTGGTTCGAGGACCTTCCAGCATCAATAGCAATCCATGATGGAAAAGTAATCAACCCCATAACCATATTCTACAACGAGAAATATAACCTTGTGATAGTACATTCCATCAGCGGAACCCAAGGTGTTGAATGGAAAGCCGCAGAGCTGGTCGATTCCCTCACAAAAAAGGTCAAAGCAAAGGAGCTTATCAGCCTTGAAGGCGTAGGAATAGGAAAAGGCGAGAACCAGGAAGAAAGCAAAGAAAGCGAAGAAGAACCACAAGTATACCACTACACAACAAAAGAAGACACAAAAAAACAGCTCGAGGAAAAAGGGGTCCAAAGCCTCAAAGAAGGGATCATAATGGGAGTTACAGCCTCTCTCCTGCTAAAATCCGACATAGAAAAGACAGGATTCTTCGTAGAGACACACTCAGAGCTGCCTGACAGCAAGGCTGCAGCAAAGCTCATCGAGGTCCTTGACAAGTACATAGGCATGGAAGTTGACTACCAGCCTCTCCTAGACACAGCAGTAAAGTTCGAGGAAAAGCTCAAAGGCATCCTGGAAAACTCCCAAAAGGCAAAGGACACCAAGTCCAAAAAAGACCTAAGTTACCTAGGATAACCTTTTTCTTCTTTTTTATCCTCACTTTTTCTCATATTTTCTTTTAAAGATCTAAGATAAAAAAAGTATAATTCATTTGTAGTATTTATTTTCTATATTGCAAGGATTAAATACGCTCAACCCTATACCGACCCTATAAAATACATAACAAAAGGAATATTCCAAAAAATAGATACAAATATTCTTTAATAAAATATTTTATAATATAAATTCTTTTTAACAATATAATTTAACATAGATTAGACGAATACAGAAACCCGCTTCAAAAGGAAAGCTACAGACATCAATTTCAAAAGAGCAAAACAAGAACTGTCACTTCAAAAAAAAGACAAAAACCAACCAAAAAGCAAAAACCTTCTAAAGATCCAGATAAAAGAGCAAACAATCAAATAACCCAAAACAACAAGCCCAATCTCTGATTTTCACGCGAAAAACCCTTCATAGAACTATTAATTCTAAGACCAAACATCCGAAACAACCCAAAACTTACCTAGAACAAACCCCCAAAATTACCCAAAAAAAGGTGCATCTAATGATTATTAGATGTACTTTCTGCAAATTAGCCCTAATTTAGGCCAAAAACACGCCCAAATTTAAGAGATCTAAGAAAGAGCAAACCACTTACCCTCAAAGAAAGATCGGCCAAAATAAGCCAAAAAATCACATCTCTACGGCTTCAGCCTCATAGTCTAGGTCAGATGAGTCATGCGAAGAAAAAATCTCCGCACAAAGCTCATCCACATACGCATAGAACTTTTCCAGTTCCTGCGATGTCACGTCCCCCACACCCATATCAACTATTAGACATGAATCATATTTAAAACTATCCCACACTGGACATGTGTAAAGAATATTTATATACCAAAAAGTTCGTCTAAAATTATATCGAACCGCTCAAAAAACTGGAGGTTGAGCTCAAGCTCAGGGGTTTTTCTCAAAGGACCATAGATAGTTATAGAGCCCACACACAAAAATTTCTTGAGTTTCAGCCGGATATCACTAATGCAACCAAAGACGATATAAAAGCATTTATTGTGGACCTTATGAACGAGAAGAACTACAGTTCTGCAAGCATAAACCTTGTTATTGCAGCCCTCAAATTCTTCTTTGAATCAGTAATGGAAAAGGATATCGCAAACATAAGGCCTCCAAAGCTTGAAAAAAAGCTCCCTCACGTCCTCACAAAAGAGGAGATTAAAGCACTTATCGCTGCCCCAAAAAATTTCAAGCATCGCTTACTGATCGAATTCCTCTACTCCTCAGGACTGCGTGTCAGCGAATGCGTCGCAATCAAGCTCGAAGACCTTAACCTCGAGGACAGGGTAGGAAAAGTGACCAAAGGGAAAGGCAGCAAAGGCCGCCACATAATCCTATCCAAGGCATTGATCGAACACATAAAAAAACACCTTGAAACCAGGAAAAATGAAAGCATTTACCTTTTTGAGACCAAAACAGGCCATATAAGCATTCGCCAGGCACAAAAGATAGTATCAGAAGCACGAAAGAAAGCAGGCATCACAAAGCGTGTCTTCTGCCATGCCCTTAGAAGCAGCTTTGCAACTCACCTTCTTGAAGCAGGCACAGACATAAGGGTTATCCAGGAACTTCTAGGCCACACGAATCTTGCAACAACACAAAGATACACGAAAGTGAGCACAGAATTCATGAAAACCGTGGAAAGCCCTCTGGATCGGCTCTGAACGAATTTCTATCAAAAGATAAAAGCAAGACATACCTAAAAAGAGCAATATTTTAGAATTATTTTCTATATGGATAAGTAATATAATAATATTTTATAAAAAATAACATATTATTATCGTTAGATTATAATATAACAAATATATGAAATAAAGGATACTAAAAGAAAACTAACAAAATAAGTATATTAAACTCTCGATTTTAGAGTAGATAGCTAAAATCAACAAAAACACACAAAAAATACCAAAAAGTGAGACTTCAAAAACCCAGAAAGAATAATATTTTTATAGGAAATCAAAATTTTACAGTGTATGCAGAGGGATAAGCAGATTCGACGAGCGTTTGACAAGATCAAGCAGGAATTCGCAGATCACCTCGATGCAATAAACGCAAATACCAACGAGATACAGGTCAATTATGAGCAATTATGCCGCCTGGAAGGCAAAGTTGACAAGCTTTCTGAAAGGATGGAAGAGATGACAATCATGCTCAGCCAGCTCTTCAACGAAGAGATACAAAACCCAGAAGAGCAATATGATGTCGACCGCCTGACAAAAAAAGAGCAGGAGATATTCCTCCTCATATACGATGAGGAAGAAACAAGCTATGAGAACCTGGCAAGAAGAGGAGGATACACTAAGTCCCTCATAATAGCCTATACAGCAAATCTCATTGCAAAAGGAGTCCCGATCCTCAAGAAATACGAGAACAACAAGGTAAAATTATACATAGACAAGCAATTCAAGGAGATGCAGACAAAACACAACATCTTAAACATCAGTGAATGCATATCCCAAAAAGTGGGGGATCATGAGTAAATCACTTGCAATAAGGCTCTCAAAATGCGAGACCTTTGTAAATCCGAAGAACGATCTTGAACAGTACCCTACTGATTCTAATGTGGCTGCAGACCTGCTCTGGAACGCCTATATGCTGGGAGATATTGAAGGCAAACGAATAGCAGACCTGGGAGCAGGGACAGGAATTTTAAGCCTTGGAGCCCTACTTCTTGGAGCAACAGAGGTTGTCCTGGTAGAAAAAGACCCTGATGCCCTGGAAATTGCTCAAAAAAACCTGAAAAGTGAGAGTTCATGGCAGGCAATCCAGGATGACATAGAAAATTTTACAGGATCCTTTGACACAGTAATCGAAAACCCTCCCTTCGGATGCCAAAAAAAACACGCGGACCGCCCGTTTCTCGAGAAAGCGTGCCAATTAGCACCCATCGTATACAGCCTTCATTCCAGTGAAAGCCGCGAATTCCTGCAAAAGAGAGCCCAGAAAGAAGGATTCCAGATAACTCATACCTGGAAGTACGATTTTCCCATAAAAAAGAGCAGATCTTTTCACAAGCGAAGGATACACAGGATACCAGTCATTGCAGTCCGCCTTAGGAAAACTTTTTAAACAGGCCATTATTTCTAAGACCCATGGAAATCAAGGAAAATACCAAAACAAAGGTTGTCCTTAAGGCTGAGGGCTCTGATGCAACCATCTGTAACCTTCTTCGGGAAGAACTCTGGACCGACGAGAAAGTGAAGATTGCAGGATTCAACATCGACCACCCTTTGATAGGTGAACCACAAATCATCATCGAGACCACCAGCCCACGAAAACCGCTTGAAGCCACAAAAGATGCACTTGACAGGCTTGCAAAAAGAACAACCAAGCTCTCAAAGGAATTCGCAAAGGCAAAATGAATCCCCAAGGGGGACATCTTCTTAATTTGGCCCGAAGGGCACTTAATGCCTCAGTCAAGGGCCAGGAATATCCAAAAAGTGAGTCTTCAGAAGAGAGAGGAGTGTTTGTCACCCTCAAAAAAGATGGAGATCTAAGGGGTTGTATAGGTTTTCCTGAACCAGTTTTTCCTTTAAAAGAAGCGATATGCAAGGCCGCAGAATCTGCTGCCCTAAAAGACCCCCGTTTTCCCCCTGTAAAACCACATGAACTTGACAAAATCACAATTGAGCTTTCTATCCTGACACTACCCCAGGAAATGACCTGCAATCCAGAGGAAAGGCCTCAAAAAGTGAGAGTTGGAACCGACGGACTGATTGTAGAGAATCCCCGTGGAAGAGGACTCCTTCTCCCCCAGGTTCCGGAAGAATTTGGCTGGGACGCAACAGAATTTCTCAGGCATACCTGTCTCAAAGCAGGCCTTCCAGAAAATGCATGGAAAGAACCTGAGACCAGGATATTCACATTCCAGGCAGAAGTGATTACAGAAAGTGAGAATTAAGAATTCTTAGGGAATGAAGCCTATAGTGAAAAGTTTTTTATAAGATTATAGTGCCCAAAAACCTATGGCATTCATCAGGATCAAGCGTCGCCCCCTAAAAAACAAAGAAGTATGGTACGCATACCTTGTAAAGAACGTATGGGACAAGAAAAAGAACTCCTCACGCCAAGCAGTAAGCAAGTACCTTGGCAAATGCCTGGAAGGAACCCCTTCAAACAGCCTCACCTTTGAAGAATTCATCGGAAAGGACATCCCCTCATACATGCACAACCCCTCGAGCAGGATAATAAGCGATGTTGTCCAATGGGAGATCAAAAAGCACGAATTCTCTGAAAAAGTAGCATACAAGAAAAGCAGGAAAAGCGTGTTTGCAGGCGGCTCTGAATGCGTCCTGATGATAAATCAAGGCCATATGTGCGGCTATACCATCCGACGGTTATTCAACTTCCGCCCCAATTCACAGGACGAGCACGAAGTAGGCCTGGAACTTGCAAAAAGATTCACTGAAGCAGGCATAAGCATACCAAAGGAACTTTTCGTAGCCTTCTTTGAGAAAGTGGCAACCATTGAGTATTGACCAGAAATTTTTTAAATCCGACTGAATACATCCCCCTCAATGAAGGAAGTTCGCCACATTGGGATCATAATGGATGGGAACCGCAGATTTGCGAAAAGACTCATGAGACATCCATCAAAGGGCCACGAATGGGGTGCAAAAAAAGTAGGAAAACTCCTTGAATGGTGCAAGGAAGTCAATGTAAAAGAGATTACCCTCTACAGCCTTTCTCTTGAAAATTTCAACAGGCCAAAAGAAGAATTTGACTATCTTATGAGCCTTTTTCGAAAAGAATTTGACAACCTTAAGGAAGATAAAAGGATATACAATAACAAGATCAAGATACGAGCCATCGGAAGGATTCACATGCTCCCTGATGATGTTCAGGAAAAGGTTCGTGAGATCGAAGAGAGAACAAAGGACCACGACCAATACCAGATCAATTTTGCACTCGCGTACGGTGGCAGGAGCGAGATAACTGATGCTGCAAAAAAGATCGCAAAAAAAGTAAAGAATAATGAACTAGAGATTGATGACATCGATGAAGAACTGGTCAAGAACCACCTTTACTTATCCCATGAACCAGACTTCATAATCCGCACAGGAGGAGACCATAGGACCAGCAATTTCCTGCCATACCAAAGCACATATGCTGAACTTTTCTTTCTCAACAAGATGTGGCCTGAATTCGAAAAAGAAGACCTCATGTCAATAATCCAACAGTTTCAGATGCGTGACAGGAGGTTTGGCAAATAACCCTCCCGCACAATCTTTGATGGCGGAAACGAAGCTCTGATAGGCTCATCAAATTGATTCAGGCACGCATGACAAAATGCATCCTGATGCTTCACCAGTTCTCCGCAATGTGGGCAATCCATGACACCAGCAAATAAAGACACATATATAAAGGTTCTGCATTTGTTACCCCTTTTGAGTTAAAAAATTCAGGTTGCCAGATGCCGGCGACAGCCCAACAGTCATCCACGGTACAAACAAAAGACAACCCGGGTCACTTGGACTGTTTGAACCTTAGGATCTACCAAAGACCAATCTTTGAGCATGTCAAACCCTTATAATTCTTGGTTCTCAAGCTCTGAAGTCTCTTATATTTTATAAAAGCGGTCTTAAGATTTGGTATTGTGTGAGTGGTGAGAAATCTCGTTTTGCGGGCGTTATACTTTTTTCTGTAAGAAAAAAAGCCGAAGGCTCAGTTCATAAACCCACCTTTCGATTAAATCCAACGTCTTACTTTTTTCTTATAATCAAGATATTTATTGCCAAATTTCTTTTCAAGATTTTTCTCTTCTGTAGGTATGATTTTTTTTTCAATAATAATGATAAATATTATTGGAAAAACAAAAGTGATTAAAGAGCCAAGAAAAATAGATGTTCCGAATAAAATTGATGACATTCCAAGGTACATAGGATTTCTGCTTAATCTAAATGGTCCATAAGCTAGAAAATTATTAGGCATTTCATGAGGCTTAACTGTGGTTTGTTTCTTCTTGAAAATAGAATCAGTCCAAAGATTAATCCAAATTCCAAAAATTATCAAGATTAGTCCGAGATAATTATATGGAGAAAAAACAATCTTTATTAGTGGAAATATAAAATTAAACCCTATTGATAATCCTAAAAGGATCATAAAGAAAGTTGGTGGCATAACTTTCTTTTCCATATAGTGCTTATAATTGAATTTAAAATATAAACTTTACGATTAGGTGGTTTTTTGAATTGCGTATAACATCGCGCGCTGTTAAGTTCGTTTCCAGTTACGAAGTTCTGGAAATCTGCGTCCGCAGAATCGGGAGAAAGGGCGTTCCTTCAGATGAGCGAATGCGATACATAGAGAACAAGAATCAAGGGGCAGTTGTATTAAAAACAAAAGTTTATATATAACTATGTTCTAATTTAGTTATATGTTTAAAAAACCAAAAAAAATAATTCTAGAAGCAAAAGAATTGACTAAAAAATATGGTGAGTTTATTG
>CAYYOI010000038.1:0-14998 GCA_964473285.1 uncultured Methanosarcinales archaeon
GTTGCTGATGCTTTCAGGCTGATAAGAATCGATCATCTTGGGCAGCCTGAACTTGAAACCTGGGAAGGACCCAGCAATATGACACTTTACAGGACACTTCGCAATACGTCTTTTGCCAGGGTGAATGTAAGGGAATACATGGAAGGCAATCTCTCTTTTGAATCAAAAGGGCTTTTGCATGAGTTTGATGATCCTTATCTTAACCTGACACTAGAGGATTATTTTGGAAAGATTGTTGTAGAGGGGCAAAATACTTCTCTTACTATCTATGTAAGCAAGAAGCGTGAGACCAAGAACAAAGTAGTCTCTGATGTTGAGATCGGAAAACAGGTCAAATGGCGTGTTCCTTTGGATGGATCTGCTGTGATTCCAGGCGATGTAGAGAACATAAGTTCTGATGATGTTGTAATCTCTGTTGATGGAAAAGATATCAGTATCTCAGAGTTCAGGGGTCTGAAGAAAGTGAAGCAAATGAAAGGCAAACTTAAAAATATGAAAGGCCTTTCAAAATCTTTTGCAAGGTCAAAGTATAAGTCAGAGATTGAGGAACTTGAGAAAACCTTGCCAAATGTCAATATAAGCAGGAACCTTACTGTTCGATCAGACTCTCTTGAGTTTGTCGAGTATACAACAGGCGCTCCAAAGCTGAAGAAGCTTGAAGACAAGGAAGCATTGAGCAGGGTCAAGGTATATTCTAATGTTTCAATGCATTATCATAATATCACTTCTTATACAGATATACCTGCCACGGCTGTGAAACCCAGGCTTTATCACGTTATCGATGGGGTAAGGCATGATATAACTAATGATGATCGCTATAATGTGACATTCTATGACACAGATGGCGATGATTTGTATGATCATGTGCGTTGGATCGTCCCCCAGCTCTCAGAGCAATATTTCGAGGTAGGTGTTGCAACCATCAATACAAATAAATCCATATATCGTCCAGGTGAGACTGCAAGGGTCATGGCAGCAGTCCTTGACAACAAAGGTTATCTTGTATCTGATGCAGACGTTCATATGACTGTTACTGATCCGTATAATTCCACCACCTCCTTTTCAGATGTTACAGAGGTATCTAAAGGGATATACGAAGTAACTTATGATACTGAATATCCAGGCGATCACGAGATATCAGTCCATGCGAAAGCTCCAGGTGTAAATAACTCCATGTATTCAATGTTCAAGGTAAAAGAGGATTACGAGTTTGATATAATAAGGGATGCACCCATGGCAACTGATCCCTGGAAAGGTTCATTCAGGTCAGAAATAAGGATATATTCATCCTCAAATGAGACTTTCAGCCTTATCGAGCGTTTGCCTGAGAACCTCTCTCTGACCCAAGCTGAAGGCGCAAACATATCACAGAACGGAACACACATTGAATGGTCAAATCTTACAAATGGCTCAGTCGTGGAATATTACGCCAGGCCTCCGCTTGTTGCGCCTGATGTCTATGAGCTTGGTCCATCGCAGGTGAGATATGGTAATGTCACTTTTGAAGAGGCAAGGCCATGGTATCTTGCAATTGACCCGCTTGAACCTCAAGTAAAGTATTGCACAAGCATAACAACCACGGGTACTGCAACAAATGATAATACGGGAACCTGTGTACAGGTCAATGCAAGTGATGATGTCAACCCTGCGGGAGGGGATAATGCTCTTGAAGCTGATAGTGAAGGGGGTAATGCAGTTGCAGTTGTCACTTTTGACAGCAATACAAATCCCTATTATCCTGTTGTTGATGCTAAGCTTACCATGGAATGGGCTGTTGAGGATACAGGAGATAATACCTGCGCTATTGACATCAATAATGGGTCAGGATGGGAAAATATACATAATGACTGTACTGGCCATGGTGGAACCGCAACATCTGACATTGTTGCAAGTTATGATGTGTCAGCTCATATCCCTAATGGAGAAGTTGCCAATGGGTTTCAGGTAAGGCTTACCTATGCTGCAGGTTCTGATGGTGGTGGATGGGAATCTGACACGACTGATGAATTATATTTTGATCATATAATGCTTGACCTTAACCTGACAAGCCCTCCTGGATATAGTATATGGGGCCTTAACGTATCAAATGGGGATGATGTTGTCAGAGGAGATAGTGTCCTTGCTTATGCTTACTGGAACTATACTGATGGCATATCGGAGGCATTGCTTGAGCATGATGGTTCGGGCTCATACACAAATTATACGATAGCTTCACCATATACAGGTGACTGGACGAATCATACTATGGATACTTCAAACCTCTCACGGTTTGCAGGTGTTGGCAGGATGACTGTAAATTCTATCTATGCGCGTGATGTTGATGGATACAAGGCAACAAGCCCTTCTAAATATTTCTATCTTTATGGTTATTCTAACATCTCAGAATCAATCCTGAGTTCCAATCCTGTCAACGAGACTGACTCTGCAACTTTCTCATGCAGGGTGCTGGACAAAGATCTTGGAACACCTGTCCAGGATTATACAGTTTACTTTTATGAAGAAGGAGTTTATATGTCAAGTACGAAGACAGATTCAGACGGCTGGGCTGAATATACCAAGAGCTATGATACGCCCGGAACATTTGATCTCTCATGTGTGATCTCAGATTCAGGATATTATCTTGCAAAAGGCAATGAGTCAAGTTCATCGATAACAGTCTATGATCATTCAGATCCAAGAATAGACCTACTAAGTCCGGATGATAATGAACAGGATATTGATGGTAACATCACATTCGTATTCAATGTGACAGATGAATGGTCGGGAATAGATAATTGTTCACTTGTGATAAATGGAAGTATCAATCAAACAGGTCCAGCTTCAGAGGTTGGTAATAACACCATAAATACAGTGCTTCCCTTTGGTGTATGGGAATGGAACATAAACTGTACAGACGATTCAGTGAATCATAACGAGGGAAGCTCAGAGAAACGTATAGTAAACGTCGAACCTGACACAACCCCTCCTTCAATAGATCACCAGGAACCACCTGATGGAGTTGATACAGGACGGAATGTGACTTTGCGATTCAATGCAACAGATGAACTGAGCAATGTAAGTTCCTGTACTCTTATCTTTGATGGTATAGAGAACCAGACAGAAGAATCCATTGTTGATGGTGAATGGATATCCATGAATCTTACAGATCTTGATTCAGGGCTTCATACCTGGCGGGTCAATTGTTCAGATGATTCTCCTGCAGAGAACTGGGATCGAAGCTCAACCTGGACATTCAATGTTGGAGAGGATAATAGCCCTCCTGATATAATCCTGTATTCACCGGAAAATAATTCAATAGATACAGACGGCAATGTGTCTTTCATATACAACGCATCAGATTACATGTCAGATGTTGACAGTTGTTCTCTTTATATCAATGGAAGCCTTAACCAGACAGATACATCAATAAATGACTCGACGCAGTCTTTTTTCATACCTGGCATGGCTGAGGGTGACTGGTACTATTTCATCAATTGCACTGATAACTCTGCCAACAGTAATACGGGAAAGAGTGAAGTAAGATATTTTACGGTGGACTATGACTTTATTGAGCCGGATGTGAAACTTCTTGATCCAATGGATGGATTTTCCACTGTAACAGGAGATATAACTTTCACGTACAATGTTACTGATGAGAGTGATATAGAGAGTTGTTCACTCCTGGTAGATGGAGTTGTTAACAAGACTGATGATACTATCAGCAAGGGTTCGGAACAGACCTTCTCGCTTGCAGATCTTTCAGATGGAAACTATACCTGGGCGGTCAACTGTACTGATGCAAGCGATGCAAGACTTACAGGCGGTTCGGAAACAAGGAACTTTTCAGTCGGGCCTGATGAAGAGGGACCGGTTATAACCCTTTTTGCACCTATCAATGACTCTGTTGATACTGATGGTTCAGTATCTTTCACTTACAAGGTTGTTGATGCTACATCAGGAATAGACCGCTGTAAGCTTTATGTCAATGGTACACGTGAGGATACAGATACCTCTGTTGCAGAAGATGAGGAACAGGTATTGAGCGCAACACTTGATGACGGGTTGTATGAATGGCATGTCAATTGCACTGGTGATTCCCCACAAAAGAATGAAGGGGCAAGTGAGGTAAGAATCCTTAATATATCCATAACATATGAGACAAATTATTCTGTCACCATGGATGATCATTATGTTTCACAGGGAGAATACATGCAGGCAGATGTATCTCTTGAGGATGGTCTTGGTTCTTCCATAACCGGCGCTGATGCGTATGGATATATAATCCGTAATCCTGGAGCTGATAACCAGACATTACCCTGGAGAAACAGTTCATTCCCATTAAGAAGAGAGATACCACTTACTAATACCGCTGGAGAGGGAATACAGAATGCTCCGATAAGTCTTACGCTTGATACTGCTTCATTGATTACTGCAGGTGACATGGATGCTTCCTGTAATGATCTGCGATTTGCAGACCAGGGAAATTATGAACTTGATTATTATTTCTGGGATGCTGATACTGGTTGTGATGATGCGGCTTCACCTGTACTTGTGAAAGTGAAAAGGATCTGGCCTTCTGCAACAAACAGGATCGGTATGTATTATGGCAATGCTGCTGCAGCAAGCACTGAAAACAGGGATGCATTCCCGGTGGTGGATAATTTTGATGATGGTGATACGTTCGCAAGCAATTATTGGGAGACAGTATATTCAAATGCTGATGATGAATGGGAAATATCAACTGCCTCTGTATATGATGGTGGTAATGCTGCAAGGTCACAGATATATGATGAAGTAGGATCTCCTCGTGATTCCTCATTTGGCAGGGAGATAGAGGTTACAGCAGATTCAACCCTCAATTGGCAATGGCGTGTCAGCAGTGGCAACGCGCAATTGACATTCTATCTTGATGGTACAGAAGTTGATACCACAACAAGCACGTCTTATGTTGCGGGAAGCCAGGGAATAACACCCGGGACACATACCATAAGATGGGAATTCAACCACCCTGGTGATGGAGAAGGATGGGCTCCTACAACTTACAGCGGTTTTGTTGATCAGATATACCTTACATCAGATAATGTAGTACAGGGTACGACAACATCTGAATCAGAATTCGTAGAGACACTTACAAAACAGACTACTGACTCAAATGGCAGGTCTACACTGGGATGGGATACAGGAGGTTTTGCTGCAGGAAATTATTCAATAACAGGTTATGGCTCAAAAGGTTCTTATTGGGAAGATAATGGATATTTCAATTTCAGGCTAGGACCTGATATTGAGAGCCCATGGTATACAGAATGGGGGCTTAACATAAGCGACGGTGATATTGTTGTCAGGAATGATAAGGTAAAGGCTTATTCATACTGGCATGATCTTGTTAACCTGAGTTCTGGATTGATCCAGCAAACTGGAGAGGGAAACGAGAATAATTACAGCATTGCAATAGATAAGGACAGGTCAGCATGGGCCAATTATACACTTGATACAGCAAGCAGCCAATTCACTGAATTGGGAAGGGTAAATGTGACAACAATACATGTGAATGATTCTTCGGATAACTGGAACAAGACCAGCCCTGTGAAATATTTCAGGCTCTTTTCAACCTCTGAATTGAATGAGTCAGCCCTTAATACTACTTCGGTAGCTGAAGATGATTATTTTAATGCAAGCTGCCATGTGCGTGATGAGTTTGACAATGTGTCGATACAGGGATATAATGTGAGTTTTTATCTGGATGGAAACTATAAAGGAGAGGCTGTGACTGATTCAACAGGATGGGCAGAGATATCAATCCAGGCTACTTCTGTAGGTGATAATACTCCTGTATTATGTGAGATCAATGACCAGCTAAACTATTACAGGGGAGAACCTTATAATCTTACAAGTTATATTGATGTGATGGATATGGTCCCACCTAATGTCACTGCATATAATCCTGAGAATGATTCACTCAAGACGGTCCCTGATATTGCTATGGGATTCCATGTGTATGATGCAGGTGAGCTTGATACATGTGAGCTTTATGGTAACTGGAGCGGATGGCACCTTAACCAGACGATGAGCGATCCTGAGAACGGAGGCTTTCCGAACATAAATTATTTTTCAGCAATAACACTTCTCTCAGGAAATTATTCCTGGTATGTCGCATGTAATGATACGAATGGGAACAGGGGAACAAGCAAGAATTTCACTTTTGATGTTTACCTTGTTGCGCCAACCGTAACATTATTGCATCCTCCGGGGGATCATATAGGAGAACCGGGAGGGTATGACTTTAATTATACAGTATCACAACCTGATGATGAGGTAGGGATAGATAACTGTTCACTTTATATCGACGGGGTATTGAACCAGACGGATTACCTGATACCAAAGGATATCGAGCAGAGTTTTACTGTAGATAATCTTTCATACGGTGGCTATGAATGGAAGGTAGAATGTTCTGCAAACAATACCCTTGATGGCGCTAAAAAAAGAAACCTTTACATCTATGATCTTAATATTACAGGGCCTTCAAATGATATTAAGGTTGACAGGGATAATATCTCTGGATACCCGGATACGATAAAGCTTGTTGCAGAAGAGCTTTCAGGTTCAAATGATACAGAAGTGATATTCAAGGCTAACCTGACAGATCCTGCATTGGGAGAGGTTGTGCTTGGTTCAAACTTCACAAGCAATGGTGTGGCGGAACTCAACCTTAACCCTAACAGTTCTATACTTGCAGGAAATTATACATGGTGGGCTGAATTTACGGATGGAAAGAGAAGCCTGGACCGAAGAAGGTTCTCAGTTTATGGGGGAGTCAACCTGATATTTGAGAATACTGCACTTGACCCGGACCCAGTATATGAATACAATGATAATGTTACCATAAATGTCTCAGCAGATTCACTGGGAGACGAGATTGAAGCACAGCTTATCAGTTCATATGGCCTGACAATAGATGCAAACCTATCCAATGATTATTTCTATCCCTTGAGCCATACTGGTTCAGTGTTTACAGGAAGTGTCAATACCACAATACTAAAAAGACATGGGGAGTGGAATGTCACAATGCTTCCTTCCCTTCCAAGCAGGTATCTTGTTGTCAACTCAACTGAAAGCAGGAGTTTCTTCCTGAATGTCACAGGTTATGGTATTCCTGTTATCTCTCTGAATTATCCTCCAGATAATACAAATGTCACTACAACCAGCATAGAATTCAACTGGACTGCAAATGATTCTGTTGAAGATATCGTGTCTTGTAACCTGACAATAAACGGAACCGTGAATGCTTCCAATATAACATCGAACAGCAGTGTACCCCAGACATATGAAATTTCAGGATTCTCACCCGGTACATATGACTGGAACGTGACATGCTGGGATATTGCAGGTAATGTGAACACCTCTCTCACATACAATTTTACTGTTCCTGACTCCTCTTCAGACCTGGTTCTCACTCACCAGGATGTTGCAAGGGTATACAGGTTGATCAATTTTACTGCAAATTATACAAATGCAGACGCTGAAGGGATTGATGGAAACTGTTCAATCAATTTTTCTGATGGTGTCACTGCAAATCTTACATACAATACTACAGGAAACGATGCTTATAGTTATTCAAGGAGATTTAATTCGACAGGGACATATATGTGGAACGTGGATTGCAATCATTCATTCTATGCTGCACAGTCAGAGAGTGATTCCATATTTATCAATCGAAGCTTTACTGATATTGTTGCTCCTGTGAACGGCACAAGGATCGATCGTGATGGAGGCCATGCGGATAGTGATGCAATCACCATAATCTCACATATACCAGGTGATCCTGAGGGAGTGAATATAACCTTTTTCATGCGTCAGATCCAGCCTTTCCAGGAAGAGCCTGTCATGATAGGGCATAATGTCACTGATATCAATGGCAATGCAACTCTTACTTATAATCCTCCTGCGTCTTTTTATGCAGGGAATTATACGATATTCTCCAATTCGACATATACTGACAACAGGTCTGTAAGAGACAGTTTTGTCATAGGGTCTCTTAACCTTGAGATATTATCATATCCTGAGGCATCTTATGAGCATAACAGCACTGTACCAATACATGTGAATATAACTTCAGGACATGAGAACTATACTGAGCTATATAATAACTATTCGATGGATGAGGACCTGCTGGCTTTCATGGAAGCAACAACAATAAAGAATGGTTCATTTGATATATACATGATGAATGAATGGAATTCATCCATATTCATCAATGTCAGTGATGAGAAGGGCAGATGGAATGTGAGTGTTAATCATAGTTCCTCTTATTTCTATCCTGTGTCTGTCAGCAGAGCAGTCAATATAACAGCATATCTTACCAATATCAGCATATGGGACCAGTATGATGCAAAAGGAGGATTTGTTGATCCTTATGTATACGAAGACCTTGCTTTTTATGCTAATTATACTGATACAAGCGGCGCTTTCCTGAGTTCTGCGAATTGCAATTTCTCTTTTGATGATGGGACTTCTTTTATAGGAAGTGAGGGGGCAGTCTATGAGTATCTTACTAAGCAGTTCACTGAACCGGGCAGCCATTCATGGAATGTTACTTGTAACCTTACAGATTATGAAGCTGCAACAAGCTCTACAAGTATCAGGGTATATCCTAAGACAAACCTATCGTTTGCATATAACGTGACATCTGTTGCAGACGACATGTATGATATCTCCATCCTGATAACGAACCAGGCATATCCAGAGGTTGTAAATGCTTATGATTATGTGCCTCCTGGATTCAAGGATCATGGTTATAGTTATGGGCCTAATCAGACATATCCTGTCAATGGAGGGAATGCAACAAAATTCAATATTTCTCTTGTGGGTTCTGAGCATATAGATTACAGTGTCAACGGGTCAGGGGATTACAGTCCATCATGGCTTTACATGTTTGCTAGCTGATAAGAAGGAATATTATCAGACCTACAGCTGCTAACTCGTAAGTCAGGTATATCATCTTTTCATTATATCTCTTTTTATTTATCAGGTAGAAGCAAAAGCTGCCAAGTATTACTGATCCTATAAGAATCAGCTTTTCCTTTATTAGGAGGTTTAGCATTAGTGCTGAAAGAAAGAACAAAGTTCCAATGATAAGCTTTCCTTTCTTCAGTCCGAAAATAGTAGGGATTGTCTTGATTCCGGCTTTCTTGTCTCCCTTGTAATCCTTTATGTCTATGAAGTTTGATGCAGAGGTCACCATCAAAACAACAATCGGAATTATCTCTCTTGGAAATTCTCTCATGGAAAGAGTTACTATGATGAATCCTGTTATCATGAGAACGATTGAATTTATACCTATGACTGATTTTGAAAGAAAGGGGACTCTCTTGAACCTGATTGGAGGCATTGAATAAAGATAGTAGTTGCCTATGAAGACTGCCATGAGAAATACGATCTTGAAACTTACTGCTGCTGCTATCATAAGGGATATTGTAAGGGAGAGCCAGCCTATCTTCTGGTAGATCCCTGGGGGTATCTCTCCTTTGACATGGGGCCTTTTGGTGTTTGTGACCTTATCTATCTCGTAATCTTCTTTATTGTTTGTTATGATTGAGAAGATTATGGCAAACACAAGACTTAGGGGTACTAAGATGAAATCAAGCAGGTTGTCCTCTGTATATATCTGCAGGTCATCTTTTGCAATTACTATCCCCAGTATGAAGAAAAGAATGTAATGAAGGATACTAAGGTAGCGAAGGTCTTTTAGTATTGCGAGAAGGTAGTTACGGTATGTCATGGATGTTATCAGGATTGTCAGGATGAATGTTAAGATAATGAAGAACTTGATGAAATCTATATCGTTGGTTGTGGTTGGCAGATTGAATAGCTTGTTTAGGCCTTTTAATGCAAAAGGGGTTGATGCCCAGGCAAATATCCAGCAATATTCAAGGAATACGTAACCTATACTTTTTATTATATTTCCTGTCTTTGCGTAGATATAGTAAAGGCTTCCCAGCAACACGAGTCCTACTTCTATGCGAATCCCTGGACTTGCTCCCATTCCAGGATATTCACCAAAAAAGGTGACAAAGGATGTGAAAAGGTCATGGTACTCAGGAAGAAGATAAGTTATGTTTATGCCTGCACCTTTGCTTAGCAGGAGGTCAATCAATGGAACGATTATGAGTATGGCAAAACCCGGGAGGATTACTCTTGCTGTTCTTTCAATGGATTCTTTGTTTGCATATGAGAAGAGTATGAGAAGCCCAAGCATGAGAACTATGTAGCTCAATGCATAATGCAGGACCCTTACCAGGAACAAAGGGGTGTTGACTGAGAATAGTTCAAGAAATGTACGAAGGGCAATGATAGCGATGAATGTTATCATGTAGTTGAGAAGGCTTGTGTTAGTTTCCTGAAGCCTTTGTATGAGTTGTTTCATGTGCTTGTTCAGGATATCCATAATTTAAATAATTATTGTTATTTGCGGACTATATTTTATAGGTATTACCTTCTATAGTAGTGACAAATGTTTTTATAACCAGTATACAGGATACTGCCTGATGATCAGGACTATACTGCTTTTGTTGCTTATCAGTTCTGCCTGGGGGATAAAGGTATTTCCTGAGGATAAGGAACTTGATTCTTACGAGGGTGAGAAGACCCATGTAATAACTTATCTTAACGACGGGCCAAAGGCTGAGAATATAGTCCTTGAGATAAGTGATGATACGAATTATCTGGAAGACTATGTGACAATCGAGCCATATCAGTTTGTGCTTGAGCCAAATCAGAAGAAGAACGTGAAGATCATGACCAGTTTTCCCAGGAACCTGTCTCCAGAGAAGCACTGGCTGCATGTCGAATCAACTGTAGGAGAGGATTTCACTTTGTCTTTTGAGGTTCCTGGTGTTTCAAGGCCTGATCTGAGGATAGCTGATATGGATATCTCAAAAACGAATCCTATTGCGATACATGTGGAGCTTGAGAATGCAGGTAATGTAATTGCGCGTACGAAACCTTTAATCGAGGTCTATAATGATACCAGAAAGATTGATACGATCATCTATGAATCAGAGATCATGGTCCTGCCTTTTGCTTCAAAAACAATCTCTTTGATGTATGATACTTCTGGGCTAGAAAACGAAAAATATTATCTCAATGCTACTTTTTCTTACAATGATGGGCTTTTTACTAATACTTTAAGAAAAGATTTCAACATAAAGCAGGATGGTATGGTGAAAGCTTCTGATTCTTTTGATTTTTGGTATCTTGGTGCTGGAGCTTTTCTTGTTATCCTTTTTTTCATACTCAAACCAGAATATTTAAGAATCTTTTTTCTTTCAAAGGAGGATAAGGCTTATCGCAGGCGGTTGATTGCACTGGAAAAACGACAAAATCGTATGAAACATGAAGTAGATCACCTGGTGAAGAAAACTAATGATTTCATAAATGCTTCGAACCGTTGGCTAAAAAAGAAAGGTGTTGATTTTGAGTTCAGGTGATATTGACCGAAAGCTTGAATCGCTTGAGAAAAGGATGGATTCATTAGAGGAGAACATAAAATTTCTTAAGGATCTTCTTTCGCATATACACAAGCAATTCCAGGACTTGAAGAAAAAATGAAAAGGTATCTTATATTTCTGCTTTTGCTGTTATTTCTTAATTTTCCCAAGACGCAATTCAGTATTGAGGAGAATGTAAGGGAATGCGGGTGTATAGGTTTCTCATCTCAAAGGTCTCTTGATCATGAGGTATGCTTTGGTGTGCCTATCAATTGCGAGTACAACTCGGTTGAGGAGGTGGTGGATGAACACAGGCATTCCTGTGAGGTCTCCTCCTGCGAGATTGCAAGGGAATATCTGGGTTTTAATTCTGAGTTTGTGGATTCAGTCAGATCATCACAACAGGAAAGGGATCCATTATACCTTCTTTTTGTTATTGATGTCTCTGATTCCATGAAGGGAAGCAAGATTAATGAGACCAAAACTGCTGTCAAGCGCCTGATTGACCTGCTGGATAGAAGGGATAAGGCGGCAATAGTATCTTTTAACACGAAGGCTAAAATCATCCAGGACTTTACTTCAGATAAGGAAGAGCTATATGACTCCATGGATAATATAAGGACAGGAGAGACTACTTTTTATGTGCCTGCCTTGATGAAAGCGTATTCTTTGTTTGAGAATATAGATGAGAATAAGCAGCTGATATTCCTGAGTGATGGGAAGCCAGGGGAGAAGGATTCTACTATCCTTAACTATACAGAGCCTTTGAAGGAAAGGGATGTCAGCATATCAAGCATATGGTTTGGAGAATCTAAGGCTGAATCATCAGGTATTCTTGAGGAGATGGCTTCTGTTTCCATGGAAGGTACAATGCTTGGTAAGAAAGGATTTTATGAGTCAGATAATTCAGAGAGCTTGTTTGATTCTTTTCAGGATATCTATGAATCCTCTCATCAGCGTGATAAGTTCTTCATGGTAAGGAATACGTTAAGGGATACTTATTATGAGGATTCAGATATATTTGTTGATCTTGATGTGCTGTCAAGGAGGAATAGTCATGTTGTTCCGGGGTATACTATAAGGGATTCGCAGGCATTCTGCGCAGAGGGGGTTAATCTAACAGTACATTTCTACTCTGATGAAGAACATGTACTTCCATTATCTTTCACTTCTCCATATACTGGAACAATAAGGCTGCCTCCAGGGGAATATTCTGTTTTTGCCAATGTATCAGTCAAGTATGGCAATGAATCTTATTGTGTATATGATGATTTTGTGTATCTTAAGAGAATAGAGGTCAATGGGACCAAAAAGACATGCGAGTTCAATCATTCGGCAATGAATGAGACTATCAATTCAGATTCTTATTTTGATTCGCATTTCAGGAACTCCAAAAAACTTATGCTTGCACTTGATACGTCTGATAGCATGGGTTCAAGGAAGATAAGCGAGATCAAGGAGGCATTGCCTTATTTTTTTGACCTTTTCAGCAGGGAATATGATATCTCTTTTGTTACATTCTCAGATGAAGTGAGTATCCTTTCTTCCTTCCTTTCTGATGCGAATGTCCTGAAGAGGAGGATTGAGCAGGTGAGGGTTGGAGGGCCAACATATTATGCTCCTTTGTTTGATCTTATTAAGACTTATAACGAGAGCTTTCCGGTGATATTCATCTCAGACGGGAAGTCCTGGGATGCTCCGGATTTTTCTTTTGATAATTTTTATGGTATCCAGGTTGGAAGCGGCCCTTCACCAATGGATTCAATGAGGACACAATCTGTTTTTTCTGATGAGTACAGGGAGGCCTTTCTGGATCTTTTCAGTGAGATACAAGGCTATGATTTCCCTTTGTACCTGGATGTGGCCTTGAATGACCAGAGCTTTTCAGCAGGAGATCCCATGCACCTTACAGTTTATGTAAGCAGCCTGTATAATGGTATTTCTTTTCCCAATGATGATCCATGCCTGCCAGAAGCAGATGTTGATGTCATGGTAGATGGAGTTAATCATAAGGCTGTGGTTGCACCGGATGGAAGCTATACCCTAACCATGAAAGATCTTGAGCAGGGAATACATGAGATCAATGTAACTGCTTCTGTAAATGGACTGAATGGAGAAAGAGTATTTGATGTCATGGTAGATGGAAACAAAAAGGATTCTTTTCCTTTATGGGGGATTATCCTTAACATATCCCTGCTTGGTATTCTCTTATGGATAGAGAGAAATCGAGTTATCCTGTAGGGCATCTTTTGTGGTAAGGGTCTTTGTGAAAGTTGCACCGTTAGGAGGCATGATTGATATCTTTATTGTATCTCCATGTGTTATTGGAGCAGGAGTCTCAAAATAAAGGCTCACTACATCTCTTGGTCCAAGGATTCCTTCCTGATAATGATTGCCTTTCCTGATATGATCTACTATGTAGTACCCATTGTTATCTTCAGGGGTAATTATCATGTCAACATTCTCGTCAAGGACATAATCTGTCTGTGTAGTTCCGCTTATCTCCAGGGTTGCATCCATAATAGATGTTGTCACATCCAGAGTCTGGGGAGCAGAGCTGATATCTCCGAATGCTTTGTCGATTGTTGTTCCGCTTGAGAAATTAAATACAGCGTGGGTGTTGTTGATGTGAACATAATCCGGATTGCCATCCTTGTCAAGGTCGTTTATTAGTTCTGCCCTGTTGTTATAATAATCTATGTCTACATCTGAATCTCTCAGGTCTCCACATACATCACAGGGTGTACCGTTTATAGTGATACGACCGTAGTCTCCTATGGGTTTGTCCATGTCCATCTCGCCTCCATGACTTGAAGAAGATGGATCTACACTTCCTCCTGAGATGTTCTCAAGGTGTACGAATGTGAATGAATCAGAGGATATGTTGAATACGAGATAATCCCTTCCATAACCTTCACAAAAAGATTCGCCATTGCATATCTTTACATGATCTGTTTTTCCATCAAGGTCAAGGTCAACATTTCCAAGGCTTGTCCAGCTGCCAAGAAGGATGCTTCCTCCTTCTTCATGATAATAACCCAAAGGTTCAATATATTCAGTGCGTGGTGTCATATAGCCTTTGATTGATCTTTCTTTCATGCCACCTTTCCTGTATTGCAGGGTTGTTGAGGTATCATCAAGGCCAATTGTTATGATGGTGTCATTGAACTCTATGATCTCAGAACCTGGAGCAAGCTTGAGGGTCTTTATTAGCCGGGTGTATTCATTGTTCTCTTTTTCAAGGATTATCTCATTAATTTCCAGACCTGTCCCTATATCCTTTCTTGTCTGGTCTGTTGTCTTGTGCGATCCCTGGCTGATGACGCCGCTTGTTTGCATAAGGACAATAACCGCTACTGCGGTAACCATAAGTATTGTTATGAATAGTATGAGTGTACCAATGCCTACATTCCCTTTTGAATTTACTATACGCCCCACATGAAGTTTTATGGGTGACTGATTTATAAAGTTTTTGGTGATGCGGGTGTGTAGATATCCTTTCAACATTATGATTTCTAGCTGATCATAACCATTTT
>CAYYOI010000039.1:0-14586 GCA_964473285.1 uncultured Methanosarcinales archaeon
TTACAGGTGTTTTCCTTTATATTTCTAACGATTCAGAGGATTTCTACGGACCCTGAATTCTTCTCAAAATACATAAACAGTAAGTTTTATTTAGCAAGCAACTATTCAAAACACCATGCTTGGATATATTGTATATGCAACATACAGGATAAAGGATGATACTCCTATCATCCATCTCTACGGCAGAGCAAAGAATGGAGAAGCATTCCTCCTGAAGATCCCATTCAGGCCATACCTTTTCATTCCTGCAGATGCAAAAGTGAACAATAAAGAAGAGACAGATCTCACCGATTTCTCAGGAAAAAAAGTGGCAAAGGTATATGCCAAGGTTCCTCCAGAGATTCCAGAATTGCGAAAAGGCTTCGAAGAGGCAGGCATCTCAACCTATGAAGCTGACATTCGATTCGTCCAGAGGTTCTACATAGATACTGACATCCAGGGAATAATTGACATTGAAGGCGAATACGCAAAGGAAGGCATCAGAGTATACGACAATCCAAAAATAATCCCTAAACCCCCTTACGAGGTGAAGCTGCAGATTCTCGCCCTTGACATTGAAACAGACAAGAACGTGAAACAGATCTACTCAGTAAGCCTCGTTGACCATAAAGTAAGAGAAGTCCATATAATAAGTGACAAGAAAGTAAAGAATGCCACATCTTACAAGGATGAAGCATCCCTTCTCAAAGGCCTGATCAAGCGTATCCAGGAGATTGATCCAGACATAATCACAGGCTGGAATCTTATTGACTTTGATCTTAAGGTAATCCGGGAAAGATGCAAGTTCCATGATATACCCCTTGAGCTTGGGAGGAACAAAGAGATAGCAAGGATTCGTATCCAGCATGATTTTTTCAGGGAAAGCTCTGCTGACATACCAGGAAGGATAGTTTTTGATGGAATCAGCCTGGTAAAGCAAGCATACAACCTGGAGGACTACAAGCTTGATACAGTAGCGTCTGAGCTTTTGGGAGAAAAGAAGATAGAACTTGAAGAAGGTTTCTGGGACAATTTTGAAGAGATTATAAAGAATCAGCCTGAGAAAGTGGCAGAATACAACCTGAAAGACTCAGAGCTTGTCATAAAGATAATCCAGAAAACAAAACTCATCGAACTGATGATAAAAAAATCCCTCATCACCGGTCTGCAACTGGATCGCGTCAGGGGAAGCATCGCAGCCCTGGATTCCCTCTACATACGAAAAGCCCACAAGAAAGGCTATGTATGTCCAAATGCAGGATTTGACGATTCCAATGAAAAGATCAAAGGAGCCTACGTCATGACACCTAAGCCCGGCATCTACGAGAATGTAGTGGTGCTTGACTTCAAGTCCCTTTACCCATCAATCATCAGGACTTTCAACATAGACCCTATCTCACATAGTGATGATGGCACAATCGTTGCCCCAAACAAGGCACGTTTCAGAAATGACCAGGGAATTCTTCCTGAAATAGTAGAGGAATCATGGAAAGAGCGTGACAAGGCAAAAAAAGAAAAGGATATGATCAAGAGTAACGCAATAAAGATAATAATGAACTCCTTCTATGGAGTTCTTGCAAACCCTACCTGCCGCTTCTACAACCTTGACATGGCAAACGCAATAACCTCATTCGCCCGTCATATAATAAAGACTACTGAGAAGATAATAACAGATAAAGGCTATAATGTATTGTACGGTGATACTGACAGCGTATTTGTAGACCTGAAAACAAAAGACCCCAAAAAAGCAGAGTCCATCGGAAACAATATCTCAAAAGATATCAACAAGCACTTTGCAGACGAGATCAAGGAGAAATACAACCGCAATTCCATCCTTGAGCTTGAATTCGAGAAGATGTTCAAGGTTCTCATCCTACCACGCATCCGCGGTAAAACTGGTGGTGCAAAGAAAAGATATGCCGGGCTCCTGATAAAAGATGGGAAAGAAGAGATCAAAGTCACAGGGATGGAACTGGTCAGGCGCGACTGGACTGACCTTGCAAAAGAATTCCAGATGGAACTATTGAAACGTGTCTTCCACAAGAAAGAAGTCTCCAAATATATCAAGGAGACCATAAAAAACGTCAGCAAAGGAAAATTCGATGACAAGCTAATATACAAAAAGTCAATCCGAAAAGACCTTGACGAGTACACCAAGACCACCCCTCAACACGTGAAAGCAGCACGAAAACTGGATACTCTAAAGTCAAACATTATAGCCTATGTCATAACACAGAATGGGCCAGAACCAGTCGAAAAACTCGAAAGCCCCATTGATTATGAGCACTACATAGAAAAACAATTGAGACCAATCGCCCAGACAATCCTGGAATTATATGGTATTGATTTTGACGAGCTGCTCAGCGGCTCTTCCCAGAAGAACCTTTTTGATTACTGACAATCTGTTTACTACTTTTTTTTGGCTTGGTTCTTTCCTTGTGTTTCACCACAAAATAATAGATCAAAGCACCAATAAAACCAGTAAGAGCAATGACAACAATCCACAAGACCTTATCATTCTCATTCTTATAATCTCTCTGGATTGCATCAATAAGCATCCAGATCCAAAATACTGTAAAAAGTGATCCTATTGTAATTATTGCAAAAATAAACATGAACCAGAAAACTATAAAGATTAATGCAATAAAAGCCCCGGCTGCTTCAGCTCCCATATCAAGCAAAGTCATTCAAAGATTTATAAATGTTGTGTACCTGATCACTTAAAATTAGCTCATCTTAAAAGTCAAAAAAAGTAAAGAGTATGGCTGTTGTAGTCCATAAATTGAAGTTTTTGCCAACAAAAAAGGACTAGCGAAAGTATATGTTATGATCTATATCATGATATTCTACCATAAGTCTGATTTTAAAGTTAGTGGGACCTGGATATTTCAAAAGAACCCTTATTCTCTCTTAATTCAACCTACCTCTTGCTCCTAAGCAAACGATGATAAGATATTGCAAACCTGTGTGCCTCATCCCTGATCTCCTGCAAAAAAAGCTTCGCATCCCCCTTAGCACGAAACGCTTCCTTACCCGGCATATATACTTCCTCTTCACGCTTGGCAAGCCCTATTATAGGAACTACCACATCAATTTTTCGCAGTTCAGAAAGCGCAGCATTCAACTGTCCCCTACCCCCATCAATAATCACAAGATTAGGAAGCATCTGCCCTTCTTTTTTCAGGCGTGAATACCTTCGCCAGACAACCTCGGCGATAGAATCAGTATCAGATATTCCTTCAACAGTCTTGATCTTAAAACGACGGTAATTGGACTTATCCGGCCTTCCATTCCGAAACTGCACAAGCGAACCTACAGTCGAGCTTCCTGACAGATGGCTGATATCGATACATTCAATAACAACTGGAACCTCTTTTAATCCAAGCTCTTTTTGCAAAGCTTCCACTTTCCTCATGTTTCCGAAGAAAGTCAACTCCACATTCCTCTTGACTAAAGACAATAGCTGTCGCTTCTCTCCCCGCCGGGGAACAGTCACACTGAACCATTGCTTGAAAGCAGAACTTACCCCATGCGGTACAATCAACTCTTTTGGCCTGCGGGCCTCTGAATAATACTGCACTAAAAACTCTTCAAAGAAATCCGGTGTGTACTCAAAAGTGAATTCATGCTTTTGTGCAAGCGTTCCCTTGTACACATTAAAGAGCAACAGATACACCTGCCCATTCTCGACAATATAGTTTATGATATCCTCATCATATCTCTTTCTTCTATCCATCGTCTGACGATTCTCCAGATACTTTAGTGCTTGGATATGATCCCGCATCTCCTTTGCCCCTTCAAAGTCCTCCTTTGCAGAATATGACTTCATCTTCTCTTCTAATTCCACTATAAGATCTCTGGTCTTTCCAGAAAGAATCTTCTTTACTGCCTCAACCCTGTATGCATAATTCTTCTTAGATATCTTACCGATACATGGTGCTGTACACAAGTTGATATGATAACGCAGGCAAGGTTTCTTTGGCATCCTCCTGCAGGTACGGAGCTTGAATGTCTTTGTCAGGAAACGACGTATATATTCTCTCTCCTGCCCTGAAACAAAAGGCCCAAAATAGGTTCCCGTAGTGCGCCGCCGGGCAAGAATCAGCCTTGGAAAAGCCTCGTCAGTTATTTTCAGGTATGCATACCGCTTAGAATCCTTCAGGTTGATATTATACTTGGGCTGATGCCGCTTGATAAGCGTATTCTCCAGGATCAATGCCTCAACTTCACTCTGGGTGACAATAAAATCCACTGAATCTATATGTGATACAAGCGCCCTTGTCTTAGGATCAAGATCCTTATGAAAATAGGTATTAACCCTTTTAGAAATATTCTTAGCCTTACCGACATAGATTATCCTATCTGTCTCATCCTTAAATAGATAACATCCAGGTTCATTCGGAAGGTTTTTCCCTTTCTTCAGCAAGGCGTTTTTTGCACGCTTCACAGTAGATTTCCTTGTTTTGCCCTTTCATTACGACAAAGCGTTTTTTGCACATTGCGCAATATTTTATTATTTTATAGTCAGCCATCATATCACAGAAAAAGCCGAAGCTTTTACTACATCTAATTATCCTTGTTTTATAAAACTATGGGTAACAAGGACTTTTCAGAATGCGACCATTTGCCTGCAAGCAGACTTTCAAATGACATCCGCAAAGACCCTATTTCCTGGTAGGATGATATCTATCAAAAATATCTATATTAAAATTTGGATTTCAACCCACATAAAAGATATTTTGAGCGATCAATAAAAAATAAAATTCTCATTTCCCGTAATAACCCCATTTATCTCTCATCTCTTTTGTCTTTTTGCATGATAAGTCTCCCTCAGGGCATCTATCTTTGGTGCATGGCGGCCCTGCCCTGTTATAGATATAAGACAGACCATCTCGTAATAGGTCAAGTATTGATGTGGACCTTTTCCTTATTTCTCCTTGTGCATTTGAGCATGTTCTTTGCTCCAGCATCAGCTTATCGATTCTTGCATTGGATGAGGTCATTACTTTTACTCCATCCGCATTAAGCAAAAGATAGCTTGCAGCACTGCCATACCCTTCATTCATCAGTTGGCGCCTGTATTCCTTGACTTTTCCTACAAGACCTAGGTATTTATCCCTCATCTCCTCATTTTTCTCAATTTTTGGCGGTATGTAAGCTTCTCTGTCTATAGGGATCTGTTCAAAGTATTCCCTGTGATTTTCAGGCAACCTGTGCCTTTCGAACTGATGATAGCTTGTCAAGGATTGCTCTGTCCCGTAGACACTCCTGTCATGTTCAGCTATGGACTCATGACCGTATCCAAGAACTTTCTCTGCTATTTTTTTAGCTCTTTTATCAGGTTCATTAGTGAGATCTTTTGTATCCTTTTCCCATTTTTCATATACCTTGCTGGGCGTATTTGGATTAGTTGAACTTATTGCTCCAAGAGCAACCCTTTGTGTTGGTTTCTCGAACCTGTCAAACAAGACTTCATTTTTGTCTATCTGGTTGAATACACCCTCATAAGCTTTCTGGACTACCTCCATATCTACCATATTGTCTTTAGCATACTTCTTGATAAGGTCTCCTGCCTTTTTACCGAATTCCTCAGAAATATTTTCAATGAATGAATCTGCTATTTCCTGTAGTTCTTTTTGAGGATTTTGTATAAGATTTCTATAGAAATTCACGACCTTATTTCCTGGCATCGTTACAAAAACATTTGTTTTTGCAGCCAAAGGGATTATATACCGTCCGTCCTCTATCGGAATCTTATGTTTGTAATTTGAATCTTTTGCTCCTCTTCCTCTCGCTTTCCCTTCTGCTTCTTCAGTCATCTCCTCATAAAGCTCAAAGCATTCCATCACGATATTCTTGAAACTTTCTTCATGTTCTGTGCCTTTTATCTCTTCAGGTAATATGAATCCTTCCCTGCTTATCACTACATATCTCTGGCTCTGCTGTGTATATGAATCAAGTGATTCGCAAACAATATGTGAACTTAATCTGGATTCTTCCTCTATTGATGCAGATATATTGTACTGTTTCATGACCTCATTGAAAGTATTTTCGTTTATTCTTTCTTCCGGGAATTCTAATAACCTTTCAAGGCCTTTTTTATTCTTTTTTTGTACTTCAAAAAGTTTGATTTCCATTCAATAACCCCCTATATTTTGTTTGGATCAAAAGGTTTGAAGCTTTTAATCAAACAAGGTTTATAAAATTTATTACTTTCTAATTGTTACACTTACCTATGAAACAAAAGATCCCTAGGATTATACGGTGACTAGACATGTTTAGAATTTTTGTAAAAAAAACTTTCGATAGGAAACCTCTGTTCATTGAGACCCTTTCATTATCATGCATGAAAAAGCCTAGGTCTCTGATCCTGATTTTATGGGATTTTTACGTCATAAATTGATTATCTAAAAGCTTTATTCCTTTTTTCAACCGGAAGAATTAAGATAAATCACTATGGATTCCAGTGGTGTTATGAACTGATATGCAACATAATCCAATGCATCTAGTTTCTGGTCTGTAATAACACAAGTTCCATTTAGATTGATCCTTGAAGGTACATGGGTACAGACAACCACATCATAATAATCAGAAAAAAAAGTATCAACATTTTTCCTGAATGAATCGGGGAGCCTTGCATATAAAAGATCATCAATTTCATGATAAGAATGTCCAGTTAGGCCAAGATAACATGAAAATGCCTCTTCAGTAAGACGTGATCCCTCTTTTGGCACTATCAGGTTCTCCTGATCTAAGATGGATTCAATTACTTTCTCATCTGAATCAATAAGTGAAAGCTTGTAATCAACATCATAGTATTCACAAAAAGCCGCAAATACAAAGGGTTGATAAGAATTTCTTATCCATGAATAGTCATCATATTCCAAAGGTGTTTCACAACCCGGCCCTATAATACAACCCTTGACCTTTGTTCCTGCTAACTCCTGAATCACTGTACCTATTTCATTAAAAGCTCTATGGATATAAGTCTCTTTAGGATTCATTCTCTGTATCATTTCTTCTCTAGTATCATAAACCATTTATGTAATTTTCGAAACTGCTTTATAGAACCCCATAAATACACTTTACATGCAAAAGAACCTGGAAGGCAGGCTTGTATTACTATCATCTGACACCCCTGACTCGCGTAAACTCCGTGATGATTTGTTTAGGGATTTTTCACAGGACCATCAATTAAGCCAACGAGTTCTCAGGCTTGACTCAAAATGGAAACCATACAGAAATCAGGAAGAAAATTTTGCAATCGTTGACCCTGCAGGCAATCTTGATATGGAAGAGATACAGACATTAATACGAAATAGTGACACATACATAGTCTCAAAGATCGAGAGTCCTGTTCTTGCCCATCCTCTTAAGTCACAGCTTTCCCCCTTCATAAACAAGCTAGGCAGGGAATATTTCAGCTTAAAGGAAACCAAGACAGAAAAAGAGTTCAAGGGCATGTTTGGATCAATCACCCAGTCAGAACTAAGGAAAAGGTTTTTGGGAGTCATAGACAAAGAACAATTGGATTACAATGCCAACCGTATTGCTAAAGACATCAAAGATATTTTTGAACAAAATAATGACCTTATAAAAGAGATATTCCAGGAAGCAAATCATACTAACACAGTTGACATACATGACCCCAGAATAATTCATTTTACCCGTTCACTTTCAGGGTACCTGATGAATGACATCATGAGACCAAGACACAAGCAGATCTGTCTTGATGAAGTAAAGCATCTGGCGTATCGTGTTGGAAGGAACATAATCCAGCCTCACGATAATGGAAGGATGAACCTGATTGCTCCCTTCCTCGACGGAAGAAGCGATCATAACGATCTGGATCGTCATGAGGGTATCCGTGCAAAAGAATTTGCAGATCACATGGGTTTCTATAACCTTGATACACTCTATATGATTCGCGGGCATTCCCAAAAGCAGCTGGATTATTTTGAAGAGAACAATATCAGACTTATCAACCTCACTTATACGAATGAATTCATCTCCTGCCTGGCCCAGGACCCTTCTATTGATTTCAATAAAGCTTATGTATTGAGTCCTGATGAAGGCGGCCTTCCTGATGCAATGGTATTTGCAAGGGAGTTGTTCCGTCGCACCAAAGGTGAATTCTCAGGAAGGGTAGTCTGCTATAAGAAAAGAAGAATAAAAGCAGGAGCAATAAAAGATATGGAAGTGCTTGGCTCATTTGTGTACAATGGCAACGAGAATGAAGAAGACTTCCTTATCGATGACAGCGGAAATCCCCTTCCTTACGACATAGTCCATGCCTCTGAATTCAAGGAAAAACAAAGCCAAAACTATATAGGCAAACTCTTTGATCAGGAAGAGATAGATAAAGATAACCTGAAGACCCTAGTCAAAGGGCATATCGCTTTTGGAAGGGATGACATATGTGATTCAGGAGGGACATTGGTAAAAGCAATGAAAAAGAACCATGAGCTTTATGGCAGCCCCTGCATTCCTATGACAGAACACACATCTTTTACTGGAAATGCGATAGAAAGTCTCTCAAACCTTCATGATAAGGACATCCTAAAATACATGGTCAGTTCTACTTCAATCGTTCACCCTGACCCGGAAAAACGCCCCTGGAATAAGGCCTTCAGTATAAGCCGCAGATTCTATAACCGTGCAAAGCCCCAGCACATGTCCTGGCTAAAAGAACATTATCCTTTACTGCACGAAAGGCTAAACCATTACTGCGCTTAGACCCACTCTAATCATATCTATTCCTATCGCCCCGATAAAGAAAGCATTTAACCGTAACGAATAACCCATGATCTTATCAAAAGCGATCATATTTACAGGCAACTTCTGCTGGATGAACAAGAGCAACATGATAAACAAAATATTTCCTGCAAGAACAAACAAAAGACCGAATAATGCAGGCATTTGAGAAAAGGAAGAGAGGGAAAGAGCAACAGATATGGTCCCCGCACCTACCATGAAAGGAAAAGCTATTTCTGATGCCTGGTCATCCATATCATCGCACTGGCGAATAAAAGAGTTTTGCCTGTGGAATATGAAAAGAAACCCATAGCTTGCAATTATTATCCCCCCAAAGATCCTGAATGCACCTATATCCACCTGAAAAACATTCTTGAAAAGGAAATCACCACTGACGACAAAAACTCCCAGCACAATAAAAGCGCTCACTGAGGCCTTGAAAAGCAAGACTAAAAATCTCTTATTGGTATAATTATTCATGATACCCTGCATGTAAAGGAACATAGCAAAAGGATTCAGCATCACCAGTAAAGACAATAAAGCATTCATCATTTTAAAAGGTTCACCACACCCAATCGTACCATGTTTATGCCGATCGCACCTATAAAGAAACCATTCAGCCTAAGCAGTAGTTCCATATTCTTGTCAAAAGCTATCCGATAGCGTTTCCTGAAGATAAACTCCCGTATCTCCTTAAGGACCATGATAATCACAAAGGTGATTGCCAATGCAATGAGGATAACAAAAAAACCTTTCACATCGCTATGATTCTGACCAAGAAAAAGGGAAAGTGTGATTGTTCCTGCACCAACCATGAAAGGCAATGCAATCTCTGATGCAAGATCATCAAGGCTGCCCTTCATATAGATATATGCCTGTTCACCCTTGATAATGAAAAAATAAGCAAAGGAAAAGATTATTATTCCCCCAAATATCCGTGCAGATTCGAGGTTTATCTGGAAAACATTCTCAATCAAAAGATTACAGAGGAATACGCACAGGCCAAGTATTATTAGAGATATAAAAGATGCTTTTGCCAAAACCTTATAGAAGGTTTTGGAATCAAGGTCCCGCATAACAGGGAGTAGATAAAGGAACAATGCAAAAGGATTCAGCATGACCAAAAACTGGATTACTTGTGGGATCATCCTCGGAATTATTAAACATCCTATTTAAGAATGTCAGTTAAACCTGCGTTTGATAAAATATCCAAGAAGACATTTCAGGATACAAGAAAGATTGACAATTATCCCGGGAAATCCCATCTAATAGAGGTTTCAAGACTTTCAGGAAAGCATGCGCTTGAGATAATCACCAGTATGACTTTTCTTGTTTGAAGCAACCTTTTCCGGGGTTCCAGCCGCAATTATCTCCCCTCCAAATTCCCCACCTTCAGGGCCGAGGTCTATTATATGATCTGCTGACTTTATCACATCAAGATTATGTTCTATAACTACCACAGAATTTCCCTTATCCACAAGATTATTCAATACAGCTATCAGCTTTTTCACATCATGGAAATGCAGGCCGGTTGTAGGCTCATCCAGTAGGTAGAGAGTCCTTCCAGTACCAATCTTGGAAAGTTCACGTGTAAGTTTTATCCTTTGAGCTTCTCCACCTGAGAGAGTGACTGAGCTCTGCCCAAGCTTCACGTAATCAAGCCCTACAGCACTCAATGTATCAAGCTTACGCCTAATGACCGGAATATGCTGGAAAAAATCTAATGCCTCTTCAACAGTCATAGCAAGGACATCAGCAATAGACTTATCCTTGTAAGTCACTTCAAGTGTTTCCTTATTATATCGCTTCCCCTTACATTCCTCGCATTCCACAAAAACATCAGGCAAGAAATTCATCTCGATCTTCAGGACTCCATCGCCCTGGCAAGCCTCGCAGCGACCTCCTTTCACATTGAAAGAGAACCTGCCTGCATTATAACCCCTTTGCCTTGCCTCTTTTGTCTGGGCAAATAGTTTCCTTATCTCATCAAACAATTTCGTATAAGTCGCAGGATTACTTCTTGGAGTCTTTCCAATCGGGCTTTGATCAATGACAATAACCTTATCAATCGGCGAATCAAAAGATATTGACTTATGCTTTCCAGGAAGAGTCTTAGAATTATGCAATTTTCTCATAAGCCCCTTATACAGGATATCATAGATAAGTGTTGATTTACCGCTTCCTGAAACTCCTGTAACAAGAGTCAGCAAGCCTATAGGTATCTTTGCAGTCACATTCTTCAGATTATGCTCGCTGCAGCCATTGATGTGTATGAAGCGATCAGATTTCCTCCTGTCATTTGGGACATCGATTGAAAGCTTTCCAGAGAGGTATTTGCCTGTAAGCGAACGAGGGTTACGCTCTATTTGCTTAGGTGTTCCTTTTGCGATGATCTTGCCGCCATGGATACCCGCTCCAGGCCCCATATCGATTATATGATCAGCCTGCCTCATTGTATCCTCATCATGCTCAACCACAATAAGCGTATTGCCAAGATCACGAAGCCCATGCAATGTGTCAATGAGCTTATCATTATCCCTCTGATGCAGTCCGATGGAAGGTTCATCCAGTATATAGATAACACCCATAAGGTTGGACCCTACCTGTGTTGCAAGCCTTATCCTCTGTGCCTCCCCTCCTGAAAGCGTGCCTGCTGAACGTGATAATGTAAGATAAGAAAGACCCACTCTTTTCAGGAATCTCAACCTGCTCTTTATCTCTTTCAAAAGCTGGCTTGCTATATCCTGTTCCTTTTTTGTAAGCTTTAACTTTTCAAAGAATTCAATGCAATTCCAGATTGAAAGGTCTGTCACATCAATTATGGATTTACCTCCTACCTTGACTGCCAAGACCTTTGGCTTGAGCCTTTTTCCACCGCAGGATGAGCATGGTGTGACCCGCATGAATTTCTCCAGCTCCTTCCTTCGATAATCTGATTCTGTCTGGTGATAAAGCCTCTCACTCTGGGGTATAAGACCCTCCCAGTTTCCCACCTGGCTCCATCTACCACCATTTCTCATGGGAATATTGAACTTGATTGCATCATCTGAACCATTCATAACAATATCATACTGTTTCTTTGTCAGCTTATTCATGGGAGTGAATATATCAAACCCATAGTGCTTTGCAACAGCCCCAAGGAATTTGCCCCTCCAGCCATCCACTGCATTACGATAGATTGCAATAGCACCATCAGCAATGCTCAGGCTTTTATCAGGAATGATCAGGTCAGGATCAAATTCCATCTTTATCCCAAGACCGCTACATTCTTCGCAGGCACCAAATGGACTGTTGAATGAGAACATCCGCGGCTGCAGCTCATCAAAGGTAAGGCCACAGACCGGACAAGCCATCTTTGAGGAGAATAATGTATCCTCTCCATTTGACTCAACAATCAAAAGACCATCAGCTTCCTTTAACGCAAGCTCTACAGCCTCTGCTAACCGCTCTTTCTCCGAGACATCAAGCCTGTCAATAACTACATCAATATCATGTTTCTTGTATCGTTCAAGAACAATTCTTTCATCAGTCCGATGGATCTTGCCATTGACCCGTACCCTGCGATACCCTTGCTTATTGAGATCCTTGAAGAGTTTCTCATAAGTCCCTTTTTTCTGGCGAATTACTGGTGCAAGCACAGTCACCTGCCCCTCATAAGACCCTATCTGTTCAGTTATCCTGCTCGGGCTTTGCGCCTGGATCTTTTCCCCATGTTCCGGACAGTAAGGGGTTCCAACCCTTGCAAACAATAACCGCAAGTGATCATATATCTCAGTCACAGTTCCCACAGTACTCCGGGGATTCTTGCTTGTGGTTTTCTGATCTATTGATATGGCTGGAGACAATCCCTCTATCCGATCCACATCAGGCTTGTTCATTAGCCCCAGGAATTGCCTGGCATAGCTTGAAAGCGATTCAACATACCTTCTCTGCCCTTCAGCATAGATCGTATCAAAAGCAAGCGTGGATTTTCCAGACCCTGAAAGGCCTGTTATAACTACAAATTTATCCCTGGGAATATCTACACTGACATTTGCCAGGTTATGCTCCCTTGCCCCTTTTACTGAGATTTTCTTCATGATTTCAGAAAAAAACTGGACCTTTATAAGTCTTTATGCCCCATGTCCTATGGGGCTGCGAGGATTCGAACCCCGGTCGGGCGGCCCCGAACCGCCAGTGATACCAAGCTACACTACAGCCCCGTACTTATTAGTAACAAAGACTTCATTAAAAAACATTTTGGAAATAACGGGAAAAATAGATAAATGCCTTCAACTTGACACACTCAAATGAAAATAATCCATATTGACGCAACCGCAAACACTGATATTACCCTTCCAAAAGAAGCACTCGATAAGCTTCCAGAAGACTTAGGTATACTCACAACTATCCAACACTTAAAAAAGCTTGATTCTGTCAAAAAGCAGCTCCCAAACGCGAAAGTCCTCGGGCAGGTGCTTGGCTGTGATGTAAGCAAAGCAAAAGGCACATCTTCATTCCTCTACATAGGCTCCGGAAGATTCCATCCTATCGAGATAAAAAGACAAACTAAAAAAGAAGTATTTGTTTACAACCCTTTCACAAAAGAACTTGATAAAATAACTGACGAGGAGATTCAGGCACTGGAAAAAAAACAGAATGCAGCTTATGCAAATTTTCTCAATGCAAGAACCATAGGCATACTGGTATCCACAAAACCAGGCCAAAAAGAACTTCAGAAAGCACGGGATCTGAAAGCAAAGCTTGACAAGAAAACCTACATCTTCCTGGGAGATATGATTACCCCAAGTGAAGCAGAGAATTTTCCATTCATCGACTGCTTCGTAAACACTGCATGCCCAAGAATAAGAGATGACAAGTTTCCAAGACCAATAATAGATCTCAGAGATCTCCAACGTATCGATTCTTCCTTCTTTTAGCAATATACATCAATTCATCAGCACGATCTACGAATTGATTTACAGGCTCTTCTGTCACATACTGTGTTATACCGCAACTGACAGTGCAGCAATCAGGGATGCTAATACTATTAAATTCTTTTCTTATCCATCCGCAAGACTATACGCATTTTCCATAGGAGTTTCTGGTAAAAGTATTGCAAACTCCTCCCCTCCATACCTATAACCGCTATCAGTCTCCCTTATGTTATCCTTGATACAATTACCCATATTGCTGAGCACAAGATCCCCTCGCCTATGACCAAAACGATCATTAAAAGCCTTGAAATCATCAATATCCATCATGACAAGCGACAGCTCACCACCATACCTGTTTTGTTTTGCAACCTCCTGATTAAGATTTTTGTAGAATTCTCCGTGATTATAAAGCCCTGTAAGATAATCTGTACGAGTCAATTGCTCAAGTTCACGCTGGACCGTTTTATGGATAGAGATATCTGTAAATGAGATGATCAGATAATCATCAATTGCACTCTCCCTCATCCAGAAATCATGATGCTCACCATCCTTCCCATACAGGATATATTCATTGGGCCACCCTGTTTTTGTAACAAAATCCTCCCATGACCTTATACCCTCAACCTCCTCGGAAAGATATCCTGAAAGCTTCTCGAACTGTCGGTTTACCTTGATTATCCTTAAATCCATATCAACAACAGCAAGTGCTGTGCATGCACTCTCAAAGATTTTCCTGTAGAAAGCATCAGATTCAACCCCATCTACTGTACCACATGACAAGGTAGGGCCATTAAGATTCATGGGTCATAAGAACACATAATAGTTTATATATTTTATGTTGCTCTTTTTAATATTTTAGCATTAATCTATATTTATTATAAAAGGGGTCCGTAGAAATCCTCTGAATCGTTAGAAATATAAAGGAAAACACCTGTAA
>CAYYOI010000040.1:0-14456 GCA_964473285.1 uncultured Methanosarcinales archaeon
TGGTTGTTTGCAAGCGCAAACAGCTATTTGCGAGTCTGCTAGAAAACGCATTCTGGACATAGCCGGCAAACTATAAAACTCAAGGAACTAGTCATGCAAGCATAATAATAACAATCTCTTGGTAATATTTCCATTTCGATTTCCATTTCGTAGTGTTTTTTCCAAAAGATCCAGTTAATAATATTTATTTATTTCTTCATAGAACTGAGTATAGTTTGGAATATTCTTTATTATTAGTTCAGGTCTGCTGCTTCCAGCTGTATTTATGGTAATGTTTCCATTGCCAAACAATTTATTGAACATGCCTCTTGAGGTATTTATATGGTCTATCTTTGAGAATACAATAGAGGTCTGGACACGACGTAGTATCCCTTTTTGTTCAAGTACCCTAAAATCCTCAATACGATAGCTTTTTCTTTTTACCCCAATAATTGTCAGAGGTAATGTGATTGGTAGTAACAAGATGAGGGGAAATATTATTATTGAAACAGTCAGGAGGCCTGACAAAGGATTAGCTAAAGAGGGCCTTGCCTCAAGAAGAAGATGCTTCTCTTTCTTTTCAACTTTATCCGGCCTCTCGTGCATAATCTGGTCTATAAGTTCATCTTTCTCACGGATATCCGGAACAAAGGGTATCTTGAATGAGCTTGAAATTACTGTCTTGTTCCCTTTTGAATCTGCAATAACAGTCTCTCCAGCAACATTGAAGATTATGTCTCCTTTCTTTGAGAAGGGATAGCGGATGGTTGTTATGTCCTTTATATTATCGAACAATACATAGTAATGTTTCTTGTGAAACCATCCTTTCTTATAATATAAATAATCTTTATGGAAACGGAGATTTGAGTAGGATGTCCTTTTCCTTGATATCAAAAGAGCAACGGTAATAATCATTAGAAGGATTATTCCAGCAAATAAAATAAGTATTGTATCCAATAGAAATACAAGTACAGATGCTAGTGCAACTAGAAGAAGTACAATGATCATACTACCGATGGATCTTTTCAAATAGTCAAGTATGCTGAATTTAGATTGGATGGAGTAATTGACTTCACTTGGATGGATACCTAGTTTTGCAAGGATGCTGTGGATATCAATGCCTTTTATGTTAGAGAATACAAGGTTTTGTCCTGAGCCTATGGACCAGAACTGGAGAGTGCCTGTATCAAAGAATCTATCCAGTATCCCTTTACTGTAGACAATTCCTGTCACCTTGTCAGCGCTGAATTCGATCGTGTTGGTGCTGAAAAGGGATACTTCAGTCACAAAGCTCTCCTTTTTCACCTTGAATCTTGTTATCGCTACCTTTATTGCTAGTGAGACCACAACAAACACCATAGGAAGGAATATTATGCATAAAGGGATCCAGGGTAAAAGTGTCCTTTTCATATCCATCTGGAAATTGGCGGTGTAATCTGAGTCTCTCTGTGGCGAATCTCTTTTTACCTGTGACTTCTCTTCTTTCTTAGCCTTGTGGGTAATTGCCTTGAATGAAGATGAAGCATCATCAATCATCCTGGACATGGTCTTTCCATCCTTGATATTCTTAAAATGGATCTCCTGTCCTGTACCCTGAGAACTTACTGTGACATCTGATAAGTCAAGTATCTTATCAATAAAAGTCTGTTTCAGGGAGGTATCAGATAGGTTTTCCATCGGTACAACTGCTTCCACTTTCGTCAGAAACCCTTCATAATATGTGATCATATCATTATAAACACGATAAATCCGCTGCTTTTTTTCTGAATAATTAATGTAAAAACTTACAAGATATATGATGAACAATATTATCAAGAGGAAAAGCCCCAGAACCAGATAAAATGTTGACTGAAACATGAATCCTGCTACAACTGCCAGAATAGGAGCTACAAATGAAAGAAAAAAGAAGAATCCGCCTATTATGAACAATCCGCTTACCTCAAGAAGAACTGCAATGTTATCAGGGGACCTTTCAAGAAGCAATTTTTCTCCTGACATGCTGAAACCTTTTTCATGCATGAGCTTTTTTATATCTTTGAAGACCTCGTCTGGGTTGTCAAGTGCCTGCATTGTGATCTGGCTACCGCTGCTTCCCGCAGAATCGATCACAATATTTCCTGTCCTGTAAAAGAGATGCTGAAGAAATGGCAGGACTTTCCTGACATTAGTTATATTCCTGATTGTGAGTTCTGATTCAAAGTCTGAGAATATTCCTCCTCCTTTTGCTATTATCTTGTTGTCTGTGAAAGTATAAATCAATTTGTTGTAAGCCACTTTCCTGCTATAAAGAGAGAAGGATAATATCAGAAACCATAAAAGCACAGTCCCCATGAAGGCTAAAGGTGTTGCAAGGCTTGCAATGGACCCAATTACCAGAAAAACAATCAATAAGATGATATTTGCACGTATTAAGGGGTAAAAGAATGCCTTCTTGTTCGGCTTGAAATCCATGTGCGTATAATATTATCCAGATATATAAGATTTGTGTAATCTGTGGTCTAGGCATCTACATATTTTTGCAAAATTATTGTGGAAATCATTGAATTGTGATCAACCTTTTTGGCAGCATAACACCCGTTACCCACCGAAAAATATATAAAAGGATATATTCAATATATAATTTATGGCAAAGTTTATAGGAAACGTGCTTCTTGATATAAAGAAATACCTTAACGAAAAATATGGAGATAGTGCTTTTGTCGAACTTCTTCAACAATCTGAAAAAACTAAGGAACTTTCCCAGGGTATAATCCTTGCAACAGAGTGATATGACCTTGAAATCTATAATGAGGTACTAAGATTAATTAAAGAGGAGTATGCTGAAGATTTCAAAAAGATCCAATATGCCATGGCTGAGAAACAATTAAAAGGTATTATGGGAATGCTTGCAAGATTCATATCTCTCCAGAAAATAATGGAAGGGGCACAGAACAAATGGAATAAGTTCTATAGTGACGGGAAGCTTGCCATAGAAAAGAAATCTGAGAATGAGATCTTGCTCAAGATCAGTGAACTGGAATTAAAAGATATTTTTGTTGAAGCTCTTCAGCATTATCTTGATAAACTGGCTGAAATTGCAGCAGGAAAAACCCCTTCGTCAACAATGAAGAAGACAAGCAGCACCACTGCAGAATACCATATTAATTTCTAGATCTTACAAATCTTCTGCGCAAATCTAAAGATATAAATGCAGATCTCTTCTGGCAAGACATAGGGACCATAATGTATTAACTTTATAGTAGTAAAAATATAGAAACGCTTATAAATGATTTTCTCTTCACAAGGTATATGCATAAAGGAAAGGAATACCTGGAAGAATTGCTGGACGAGGTTGATTCGGATAAAGCAAGCTCAATCAGGGATTATGTTTTCGAACTTGAGAAGGCTAGCTTGACGGATCCGCTAACTGGACTCTGGAACAGGAACTATCTTGAAAAAGAGCTTTCTAAGTATAAGGAACAGTATAATAGGAATGGAACTCCTTTTGCATATTGCCTTTTGGATATAAAGGATTTCTTTGTATACAATGATAAGTATGGGATGGAGAAAGGCGATGAAGTCCTTAAGACTCTTGGAAAAACAATAAAGGATAATATAAGGGCGAATGACACGGCTGCAAGGATTGGCGGTGACGAATTTGTGATACTTCTTACAAATGCTAGAGATACGGAGGGTATCAATACAATCGAACGTATAAAGGAAGAGATGAGATCGCATGATGTATATTTACATGCAGGTATTGCAGATTATCATACATTAGTCAAAAAAAACCTTCAATAAGCCACGATAACCTTTATAGTTATGCTGATGATGCCCTGCGTCATAGTAAGCATACCGGAAAGACACAAAACAAAGCAGGTCTTAGTGTTTTGGGATATGTGAATGGATTAATCTCATCATACAAAAAAAGAAACCTAAGATCTAGATCTGAGCCTTTTTCCACATGAAGTCAAAAAAACTTTTGTAAGCAAGAGCTGCTTCCTTGTTCTCGATCAATACGCCTTCAGGCTCTGTTGTCCAGATGATGATTGCGATCTTATCACCATAGATGTTTGTCACAACCGGGCTTTTCCTGATACCACTGATATAGCGGTAATTAGTCTCCTTATTCTTCTCGTGGTCTCTTCCTTTGCGCATGATAAGTCTTGTTCGTATCCCAAGCTCTTTTTTCTTTTTCTCGAATTGTTTTGCAAAACCAGGCAGCTTTTCTGAAAATTGCCCCTCTGAACCAAACACATAATTGTCCTTACCTGTACGAAGGATGTCAGAGAACAAGGCCTTAATGCCTCTTATGCCTTTATACAGCTGTACCTGGCCTTCCTTTACCTGCCTTTTCTCGATATCTTTTAATCCTGGAAGGATCTGCCTGCAATCGTCCTGCTGTTCCTTCAGAAATTCAATTATACGCTCAGGAGGTGAAGGCTGAAAATACCGTACTTTACCTATTGTCACATAGCTTGCCATGCCCTTTGAAGCTAGTGTCTGGAGTGCATTGTAGCAACTGCTGCGGTCAACCCTGAGAAGTTTTGCAAGCTTTCCAGCACGGCTAGAGCCCCTTTCCAAGAGCTTAAGATAAACATGAATCTCATTTGAACTGAATCCAATCCGCCTAAGAGTATCCCTGATCTCCATGTGGTGGTGAAAAACTAACTTCTATTTAATGCTGTTGATTTTTCTTCAACATATTTATTTAAAGATTCATAATTTCTTTTTCTATAATGAAATACGTGCTAATAAATGGAACTGAGGATGAAAGAGAAAAAATACTGAAGCGCATTCACACGCTTGAATACGACCGACAACAACCATATAGGCAGCAGGGAAGATTTCCGGAACAAACAATTTATACAATAGGCAATACGAGCAGATATAATGGCTCTCTGGAAGAAGAGTTGAAATTACAGGAGAAATGGGAAAGGGAAGTACCAGAATTCATAACAGACATTGTAATGGATGAATCTTGCGCAGAGAAGGTTATGAAAGCTATGGTTCAGGGAAGAAACATCAATGGCTATAAACATTATCTTGAGATGTGTGGTGATTATGCTCTCTCAATAGGTAATGCATCTCCAGCTATGAAGACACTACAAGAGAAAGTATACAAAAATAACAATGTGCAGGTACTTGATTTAAGTGATGTAGAAGCTAAAGCACACTACATCATGGAAATGATTCTAGCTGACCAAGAGTCTTGCCAAGCTCCTCAAGAAGAGTCCCATACTGTGACCAGTCACCAGATCGCGATGCGTTGACCATTGAGTTATAGAGGTTGTTTGCCTCCAATATCAGATCGGTGTCAATCTCTTCCTCTGGTTCTTTTGTGGCACCAAACAAAGCATTGAGTGCTTGACCGAGTGTTTGCTCCATAACAACCCGTTCTCCGTCTGAAGCAAGTACCCTTTTCAGTTCCGGAAGCTGTCCTGTCTCTGCCTGGATATAGAGAGGCTCTATATAAAGCAGGCTGTCGCCAATCGGTATAACCAGAAGGTTTCCGCGTGTGACCTGGGAGCCACGCTGGGACCAGAGGGTAAGCTGCTCAGAGATCTCTGATTCCTGATCGAATTTTGCTTCTATCTGGAGAGGACCAAAGATAAGCTTATCTTTTGGGAAACGGTAAAGGACAAGATTACCATAGTTCTCTCCTTCAGAAAGGCCTCCAAGCCAACCAATCATATTATCCTTACGGATTGGAGTGTAGGTATTGAGGAGTACAAACTGGACTGAGTCTTCTCCTGGAAGCTGCATTATATTATAATATGGTTGTACCTGGACACGCTGTCCAGTGCCGTATATCTCTGAGGGAATCTCCCAGGCATCTTCTTTGTTGTAAAAAACACCGGGGTTTTCCATGTGATAATCCTGATACATCTTTGATTGTATCCTGAAAAGGTCTACTGGATACCTTATGTGTTCCCTTAAACCTTGTTCCATGTTTGAGACAGAGGTGAATGAGTCTGGGAAGATATTTGCATAAGTTTTTATCAAAGGATCCTCTTCATCCATTATGTAGTAGGTTACATCTCCATCATAAGCATCGACAACTATCTTCAATGAGTTCCTTATGTAATTAAAGCCATTATGGTTCTCTGAATAAGGGAAACGGTTATGAACAGTGTATCCATCAACAATCCATTTGAGACGACCTTCATGAATGACCACATAAGGATCATTGTCCAGCCTGATGAAAGGTGTTATTGTCTTGATCCGATCCACAATATTCTTCCTGTACATGACTCGTGTCTCTTCATCAACATTTGAGGATAAAAGTATACGGAAATCAGTGAAACGTAAGGCGAAAAGAGCTTTCTTGAAAAAACTGTCAAGTTGTATTCCACCGTTACCATCATAATTTATGTACTCGTTTGATTCTCCTTTAGGATAATCGAATTCATCGACTTTTGAATTTACCAGTACATACGGATTGTCGTTCTCCCCATAATATATCTGGGGCTTATCCATCCTGATCTCGGTATCATTTACTGTATAGGTCGGAGGTATGTCCTTTATCATATACTCTGGAAGGCCTGAATCAGTAACCTTGTTTACAGGACTCATGACAACTCCGTAACCATGGGTGTATACCATGTGCAGATTAACCCAGGTCTTTGCATTATCAGCAATCTTATCCTGATCCATCTCACGGGCTGAGATCAAGACTTGTCTCTCTTTACCACCAATGTTATAGCGATCAATATCAATGTTTGACAGGTCATAATAGAGCCTTATCTCCTGGGTCTGCTGATACGTGCTTTTGAGGGGACGAAGGTCAAGAACCCTGACATTATCGATGGTTTCAGGGTTCTTATCAATAGTCTCTCTTGTAAGGTTATATGTCAGGTTATAATCAAATGTGGATACTTCGTCAAGACCGTAAGCATGTTGGGTGTAATTTATATTATGACTTATATAAGGTCTTTCGAGGGTCAGTTCATTAGGTGATACACGGATCTCCTGAACTGCAAGAGGTAGTATGGAAAGCCCTACAAAAGATAGTATGAAATAGCCAAGGACTGTATAGAGCAGGATATGTTTCTTCTCAAATACCTTCTTTGACACGGTCCAGACAATGAAGAGCACAGAAATAATACTCGCTGCAATCACCAGTGCTTTTAAGACAGGGATAACAACAAATATATCGGTATATCCTGCGCCAGTGATCACTCCACCTTGTGAATATACTACAGAGAACTGGGAAAGATAATTCTTTACAGCAATCAGGACAAAGAAAAGCGCAACCAGGACTGCCAGGTGGGTGTAAGCCTTATTCTTGACTGATTTAAGCAGACGCTTGAAATCAGGGCGGATAACTGTTCCGTCAGCATTGACTTGCGTCTTGAATGTCTTCTCGATTATTACCCTGAAATAGATGAAAGCAACAAAAAGTCCGGCCAGGACTATGATGAACTGTAGGTATGTCACAAAAAGAGATAGTAATGGTAATGAAAAAAGATAGTATGCTACGTCTTTCATAAAGATTGGATCAGTAAGGCCAAAGGATACCTGGTTAAGGTACTGCTGGACAAGAAGCCAGATGTTTGGGGCAGTCAGCCCTAAAAGAACAGAGACAAGGGCCATGACTGCATATATGTACCTGCCGTGCTTCCTGAGACCTGCAATACGCACATTTATGAAAGTGAATATAAAGAAAGTGGCTGCAACCAGGAAAAACAAAAATATCTTTGTCTTTAGACCAATAAGAAATATCTCAGAAAAGCCAAGGGCTGAGAACCACCAGTAATCTGTTATAAGCCCTGCAATCTGGGTACTGAATATAACAAGGAAAATGAATATTGCAAGCAGGATTGGCCCAAGACGTGGTCTTACCATTTATATTAAAAACACTGACTATTATATAAAACTATGGACTTAGCTCCTTTGCAACCTGGCGTTTTGCTGAGTAGAGATGAATGTCAATGTCTGCTAGGTGTTCTTCCTGCTCTAGATTGACTTTCTGAAGGTTCTCAAGGTGAAGTAAAGGGATAAATGTATGGATCTTATCCATCCTTTCATTTGAAGGGACGAGTTGTGAGAATGTCAGTTTCTCCTTGGTCTGCTTGTAATGGGTATTAACCTTCTTATATACTTTGTTTATCTGGTCTGAAAGGTCCACGGTCTTCCTGGGTTGCATGACCCTGTCCTCTTCCCGGGGCATTGCGTTTATTACCCTTCGTCTACGCACTTCCAAGGCCTGATCAAGGGCTTCCATCAGATCGTATATCGAGACTTTTCGTTTTCTTGGCTGAGGTGTCCGGGGTATAAGGGTGTGGCGCTCCTGTTCTGTGACCTGACCGGGGATATGAAAGTCAGAGGCAATATCCTCGTAGAATTCTTCTTCAGTCATCTCAGAAGCATTTATTATCCGGTCGATCTCCAGCATATCTTCGCTCAGGAACCTGCTGGACTTGATTTTCAAAAGGACTGCTGCAGCAAGAACTACCTTTCCTGAAACCCTGAAATCGTGGCGCTCAAGCTGCTTGACTGCATCAATATACATCTGGGACATGCGGGAGAGATCAATATCCCATGGGTTCATATCCTCTTTTTTCACCAGATCCTGAAGGATATTCTGCCAGGTAATCTCATTCTCATTGACCAGAATCTCATATATGCGCTCGTGCATGCAATATCCCTTTTATTATAACTATATAAATTTTTGTATACTAGCGGCCTCACATAGTGCCCAACTTGTGAGAAGAAGGAAGTGCTTTTAAGGTTTTTGGGTCAATGCTGATTGGATCAAATCATGAAGTTTTATAATATTCTCTATTCTCTTCCTAGTATGCTTTTTCGAAATGCTACCATGAAAGATGTAGATCAATGTATAAGGCTTGCAAAACAGGAAAATAAAGAGTATTGGAGTAGACCTGATTTTGAAAAATCCGTGGAGAATGCAATTTTTCTCGTTGCAGAGATTGATAATATTGTAGTAGGATACATAATCGGTTTTATTGTTCCTACCAAAAATTAGGAAGCAATGATTCATGGGTCAAGAATTGATCTAGGCTACAGAGGACAAAAAATCGACACCAAATTAGTGAGTGAATTCTGTAAAGAAGCTTATAGAAGAGGTGCAAGAGTAATTTATGCTATGATTGAACCAGAATTACGGCCAGTCTATATTAATTCCTGTAATTTTAAGGAGACCGGTAAATGGATAGAAGCTTCTGTCAGGTTAGATGGATAATTTAGTTTATAAATATGAAACCTTATTAGTAATTATTGAGTAGGCTGCCCGGAATAAAGGTGCGAGGCTTACCAGGGAAATGCATGCCTTCAAAGGGAGACCAACCTACCTTGGTCTTAAGCAGGGATCTGGTGAGGGTTGTTGGAGTCATGTCAAGAACAGTGAAGCAACCTTGGTAACCTTCCTTAATCATGCCGAACTTTTCGCTCATGAATTGGTTCATGAATCTGCCAGGTTTATAGGCGGTGACTCTTGCGATATCCTGTGGAGTGAAATCATGCTCTTCCATGAGCCAGGCTGCAACCATGCCGTAGGTGTCAAGCTGTGGTGTGCCTGAGGTACCATCAAGGCAACTGAGCTCACGGCATTTCTCAATGTCTGATTCTTTGAGTCTGTGGTAGGTTTTCTCGCTTCCAAAGTTTTTGAATTTCTCATCAAGTGAGTGGGGTGCATGATCAGTTGCGAGCATGTCAATTGTCCCATCCCGAAGCGCTTCAATCAATGCATATCGATCGCTTTTTGTTTGTACTGATGGATTTGCCTGGACATAGGGCCAAAACTCTGGTTTTTTCTTCAGGAAGTCTGAATCATAAATTAGATGCAAAGGGGATACTTCCACTAAACAAGGGTTAGTCTTCTTAAATTTTCTTATCTGATCAAGTTCGCCCAGTGGCCAATGGCAGATCTTCAGGTTGATATCATACTTTTCTGCAATGGGTAATATGTAATCCAAGGCTTTAGTCACGCATGAGGCAGGTCTTCTTTTTGCATGTGTTGATTCATTTTTGTGTGCCATCAGAATATCATAATCTTCCAAATGTACACTCACATGCTTACCCTTGTACCGTGAAAGAGTCTCGTCTAACTTAAGTTTATCCTTGAAGAAAAGGTCTCCTATCGATGGGCCGGTGAATAGCTTGTAGGGCACATCTTCACTGAGGGGAACAGTTTCCGGGCCGATGGCTGCATAGTGCAGAAATTTCACAGGGCCTTTTGCTTTCTCCCTGTGCCAGTAAAGCTGCTTTTCTGTCAGAAGAGGTGCAGGGGTATTTGGCATGACACCTGCAGCTACAACTCCTCCATTCATTGCAGCTTCTCCTGCAGTGTGGTAGGTTTCTTTGTAATCCTGTTTTCCCGTCTCATCCTGGCGGGCATGGATATGACAATCAATCATACCTGGGAATATTAATCCCTCAAATGAATAATCCGGTTTACCAATCTCACCAAACCGTTTTATGATGCCTTTTTCTACCTGTACCTGACCTGTAAAGATCTTGTCATGATTTACAAATGTTCCCTGGATTATTACCATTGTTTCCTTCCACCATTGATTTATACACCTTCTCAAAGGGATTTGTTGCCAGAGCATGCATCATGCCGGTGTACCATTCCCTGAGTATGACAGATTCATTGCATCTGCTTTCCTGCATGGCAGCGTATGTACTGATACCTCCAACGTGAATGAGTTTTAAGTGTGATGACTGACGTTGTATTTCCTTGCAATCATTTCTTATCTGGTCGCAGGCAAATCGCCTGATTGGCCTTCCGCTTATGCCACCGCCATACATGCGGGTGTAAGTTTCAAATAGTTTATTATCCTTTTGGTGTATGCTGAACTGTGCGTAATTCTTCTGTGTGTTCACTCCAACAAGACCGTCAATATGATGTTTTGTCATGAACTCAATCGAATGTGAGACTTCCCTGAAATCTGCAAGCTTTATGAATAAGGGAACCTGTGTCCTGAGATTGATCGATAGCTGTCCCGTTTGCGAACTATTGAATCAAACCGGTGGTCAAGATTGTCATCAGTGTGATTTACGTTTGGGCAGCTTTTGTTTATCTCGATAAAATCTGAATAGGCAAGGACCTTGTTCAAGCAGTCAAGTGTGCTTTGCAATGGATCCTGTTTAGGATGACCCATGATGCTGATACCGATGGGAAAATCTATGGGATTATATTTTTTCCTGAATCCATCGATATTTCTTATGATTGCATCAGCACCTTTGCTGGGAAGGCCAAGACTATTGACTGCTCCCTTTGAATGATGAAGGGGTATCCACGGGTTGACATCATTGTGTTTCATATAATTTCCGTTATGTGGTTAATTCAGCACTGTACCAACCACTGCGAATCCTGCACCAATTGCGTAACTGAAAGGGAGCATCTCACCGTCTTTATCGAATCCCGCGGCATTGCCAAGGTCATTCCTGAAGGTAAGATGCTTATAGGTGAAGGGGTTATATGGTATCGTAGCACGTGGTCTTTCACGAGCAAGGTATTTTAGCATGGGAGTACGAGATTTAGAGTAGATGCTGATCATCTTGCCGGGTGGGAAAGAAGACAAAAAAGAACGGGTTGCGCTTTCGAGGTGCATGACCTTTTCTGCGATACCCATACAAAGGGGTATAACCCTTTTCTATAATTATCTTGTTTACTCCTTGGGTATAAAGGCTTTTTTTGCAAGTTCATCAGCAAGGTCATTGTAATAATCTCCGGAATGGGCCTTTATTTTCCGGAACATTATTTTGATCTTTTGTCGTTTTTTCTGGATGAAATCGTGATAGTACTGGGTATGCTCATTATTCCTCTTCCAGAGCCCATTGGCCCACATCTCAATTCCTGCATAATCATAGCGGATCTCGATTGCTGGCTCTTTTTCTTTAACTGCATATTCGATTGCTTTCATGGCACCTTTGAGTTCACCATAAACCTGATGCATGCTTGCTCCCTTTCGGCCTTTGCCATTCATCTTCTTTATTATTTTTCCATTCTTGAGGATAACAAGACCGTAAGAATACTCCCCTGCATGATAGCTTCCATCAACATATGCAATAAGGCTAGTTTCTTGCTGATTATTACTATCTTTATCCTTTAAATGCTCATCAATATAAGACTGGGCCTCTTTTTTTGTCCTGAATTTCTTGAACTGGGCGTTGGGATAGCCTGTAACCTTTTCCTTACATTCCTCCCAATTATCATAGATTGCCGGAGTCTTTCCACGTCCCTTAAGAACTGCGTAGTACACTTTTCTTAATATACCAGAACTTTATTTAAATTTATCTACAGATCCTACTATCTCAAAAAGCTTGCTGAGACTGAAGGGTTTCTCAATAAAGCCATCAATAAAGGGTTTCATGGGATCCTCCCGCTCATGTTCCTGATAGCCGCTCATAATATATATTGGTGTAGTAGTATCATTTTCTCTTATCTGGCTGCAGAATTCCATACCATTAATGCCAGGCATCACCATGTCTGTAAGGATGAGATCAAATTCTTTTTCCTTGTAAAGAGCATATCCTTCTTTTGTGTCTGAGGCTGTAGTGACATCATATCCTTTATTAGTAAGAGCCTGATATGCCATCTTGCGGATCATCTCTTCATCATCAATAAAAAGGACCCTCGCTGAACCTTTTCTATATACTTTTTGTTCTATACTTCTTTCCTCTTTCTTCTTTATTGCAGGAAGATATATCTGAATTGTGGTCCCGTGTTTATCTTCAGAATTGAAGGTATCTACAGCAATATGACCCTGGTGGTTTTTTACTATACTATAAGTCATTGCAAGACCCATGCCTGTGCCCTTGTCTTTTGTTGTGTAAAAAGGCTCAAACATCCTGTCACGTGTGTTCATATCCATGCCTTTTCCTTCGTCCTCAACTCTTAGCAACACATATTCACCAGGTTCTATAGTATCAGCAAGGGTTGATGATGGTTTTTCGAATGTGAGATCATCTGTTGCCAGTCTGACATGGGACCCCTTTGTTCCTGCCTGTAGGGAATTGATTATCAAGTTCTGCATAATCTGGTACATCTGGGTCTGGTCTGCATGAATAAATGAATCAGTTTTCAGATCTAGGGATATTGTCTGGCCATATATATTAGCCTGTTTCTCTGCAACCTTTGCAGCTTCTGAGACGATTGCATTAAGGTCCATGTCAACAGGATTGTATTCTCCTTTTCTTGCAAAACCAAGAAGCTTGGAGGTTATCTCTTTTGCACGAACGCTTCCTGAGATTATGTTCTCCAGATTTGATAGGGCCCTTTCTACCTGGAAATCTCCATTTTCTATATCTCCTTTTAAAAGCTCTGAAAAGCCCATAATGGAACTCAATATATTATTGAAGTCATGGGCAACCCCTGCTGCAAGATTTCCTATGGACTCCATCTTTGTCTTCTGGGCTACTGCGCGCTGGGATCTTTTCTTTTCGGTTATGTCTGAACAAAGCGCCATGTAATTGTCATCTGAAAGAGCAACAGCCTTGAATTCAACATCAATAAAGTGACCTGCCTTGTGTATCAACCGATATTCATTCTCAAATCTTCCAGTCTCCTTCAATTTCCTGAATCTGTCAATATTATCTATCTCTGGCGAACCAATCTCCTTTATTGACCTTCCAATAAGCTCATCACTGGAATAACCAAGCATATTGCAGGCGGATTCATTTACATCGATGTATGTACCTTCTCCATCTACAATGAATATTCCTACAGGAGAATTATCTATGTATTCTTTGTACCTTCTTTCGCTTCTTGAGAGGGCAGATTCAGCTTCCTTTTGCTCGGTTATATCTGTCACAAATCCGTCAATGATAAAGGAACCGTCTTCTAATCTCCTTGAGACACGGGCATTCATGTTCAACCAGATGGAATCTCCTTTCAGGTCTTTACCCTCATACTCAAAATTTTCAATCTCACCTTTCGCTTGAAGCAATTCAATAAATTCTTTTCTTTTAGCAGGATCAGCATAAAGAGTCTCCAGATGGCTGTAGGCCCTGAGATCTTTTTTGTTTTCTGCTTTAAGGATTCGTAACATGGCGGGGTTCATGTCATAGACCTTACCTTCTGAATCAGTCTGAAAAATTCCGATGGGGGCTTCCTCGAATATATCCCTGTATCTCATACTTGTACATGTTTTTACAATATTCAGCCTGAGACCAGTATAAGGTGAGGGCAATCTTGCGGCTTCATCTTCAAGAAAATCGCCAGTGCTGCCTATAATCTGAGAATCCTCGCCTAATAATCTTAGCAATGAAGGATTCGCATCAACGATTTTCTCATCCTCATCAGTAAGATAGAGGGGCTCACCAGAAGAAACAAAATCATTCATGAAGCCTTCTTCTTTCTGCTTTAACTTTTTTTCCAGGTTATGGATTTTCTCTTCGAGGAATCTGATTTTTTCTCTGCGAGTGTTCACTGAATTTGAAGAAGAAAGACTAATTTAAATAATTTGTGCCACTATTGAGTTTTTCTAAAAAATAGTAGAATATATATATTAAAATGGCAGGATACCATA
>CAYYOI010000041.1:0-14277 GCA_964473285.1 uncultured Methanosarcinales archaeon
GTTGATGTCGATTCGAAGATACAATGGAAAATGCCTGACGCTTGCAAGTTCCAATTGCTTGAAATCTTGTTTTACCTGCATGTCGTCGCAATGTTTTATCCTTTCATAGAGATTTATGTCTTTTTTGACATTTGCAGGCGCGATTATATATGCTGAGTTCTCTCCTTCAAACCCCTGGAGGTTGTATATGTTTCCTTTGCGGGTGTATCTTGTGTCATTGCCTGAAAGAAGCAATGCGCTTTGTCACTTGCTTCATAATAAATAAGCTCGGCCCCATTGCCATTTTCACGGATATCAATAAGGCCTTGATTCCTGGAAACGAAATTGAATTCAGCTGGAACAGGAAGCTCATGATCCCTTTCTCTGCCAAACAATACACCATAACCCTGTTCTAGGTATTCTGTAATGTCTTTGTCAAATATGGTTCCATAATCAATGGACTCAAGTTTTGCGTTGATTCTATATTTATCAGTTATTGGGTCTGTCATCACTAGTCGGAAGTATATGCTAATTTATAAGGTTTTCGAAGGAAGGGTCTTTCAAATAATTACCGTATCGACTTCGACCTACTTTTTTTAAAAAGGGGTGACATCCCCGTAAAAGACATCCTCTGTCACCTTATATTTTTTTTATATTGGATAGTGGTCTTCTTTTTGAATAACCCGAAGGAAGAAGATTATATCTTTTGGTTCTTCAATTATGTCTTCAACAACGAATTCTTTTTTTAGAAGGGTTTCTATTCGCTCTCTTTTCTGTGATCTCTTGAGAAAAGAGATAATGACTCGATCTTTTGCAACTCTTTTCATTTCATCTATGGCTTTTTCTATGTCAGTGAAATTCTGGATTGCAGTGATAGATATCACAATGTCAAAATCATTATCCGGGAACGGGAGGTCTTCTGCTGAGGCCCATATGGCATTCTTTGCCTGCTTTATCAATTCTATGCTTGGGTCTATACCAATCACTGAACATGGCCAGTCCATTGATATACCTGTGCCGCAGCCAACATCAAGAAGTTTGTCTGTTGGGGAAACCTGGAGCTTTTGCTTTATGACTGAAAGCTTTCGGAGTTGCTCTTCACCATAGAGTTCGTTATAGCCCTTTGCGATCGAATCATAGTACATGGTGATGATTAATCAGTTCTCATTTATATTGATGGCGGAAAAGACAGTGGACATCCGGGTGTGAGATTTTAATATTAAGACCTTTTCTCTTGCTTCATGTGGGTCAAGCATGTATATATACCCATGCAGAGGGAATATCGTATCAAGAGGGGACTGTCTGAGCGACAGATCAAGAAGCATCTCGAATCTGTTGGTTGGAAGGTTTATAGAGGAGGTTTTTTGCATTGCCTTAGAACAGAAATGTATCCTGCGGTTGAGACCAAGTACAAGGAGCTTGAAAGGCTCATGGAAGGAGAGGTGCTTGAAAAGCTTCAATACATGTGTGAGGTGCAGCATGGGATGCCGGATTTTTTGTGTTACAGGGGGTATTTCAAGTTTGTCGAATGCAAACTGGGGCATGAGCAGCTGAGTGATCGGCAGAAAAGGTGTATCAGCCGTCTTATGGGTATGGGTTTTGAGGTTGAGATATACAAGCTGGTATATGCATGTACCAAGAACCGCATAGCTTATGTGAATCTTTTTGATGGGTCAAAATACGTAAAGGAGCGGCAACTTCGCCTAAGGATTTAAAAATAGGAAAATACTCTCGTATGCTGATGAATACGCTGCGAAAATTGGTAAATAAACCTGTAGTTCTGACCAGCAGGGGAAATGTTGCAATAAAGGAAGCACTCAAGCATGTGAGATCACAAGGCGGGGAGACGATACTTATCCCAGACCAGGGAGGTTGGCTAACATACAAGCAGTTCCCTCCTAAGCTTGGGCTTTCATGCGTTGAGATAAAAACAGATGATGCGGTATTTGATCTGGATGATCTGGCAAAAAAAGCAAAGGATGCTTCAGCCCTTTTGTATGAGCAGCCGGCAGGATATTTCGCGCATCAGGATATGAAGAGAATCTATGAAATATGCAAAAAAAAGAATTGTCTTGTTATTGCTGATGTTTCGGGTTGCATTGGTGATGCAGAGATATTTGAACCAGATGCCGCAGATATAGTAGTATGTTCATTTGGTGAAGGAAAGGCTATTGATGTAGGGTATGGAGGTCTTATCGCTGGAGAGGTCTTGGTTTCTGAGAGTTTTGATCATTCTTATATGAGGGCGCTTGAAGGCAGGCTGCATGAACTTCCCAGAAGGCTTAGGGCATTATATGCTGTTTGTGATGATATAAAACAGGATTTTTTGTCTTTGCATCATGACAGGAAGGGGATTGTTGTTGTTGTTCCTTTTGAAGACGAGAAGAAACGAGAGGAGATCATCTCCTACTGCAAATCTGAAGGTCTTGAATACACAGAATGCCCAAGATACATAAGGGTGCTTCGTAAGGCAATTTCTATAGAGGTCAAAAGGAAAATATTTTAAAGGAGATACTACCAATAGGTACTATGGGACAGCCAGAAGTTTATGATTTCTTATATAATAATTCTTCCGGGTGGTTTACTGTCAAGGAGATTGCTGAGGAGACAAACATGTCGACGCAGTCAGTATCTGTAGCCTTGAAAAAGCTCAGGAAAAGCGATCAGGTCGAATACAGGGTAATAAAGACTGAGGGTTATAAGGGAGCTAAAAGAGGCACATATGCATACAGGTTCAAGAAAGAGTTCCAGCTAACCTTGTTTGCGTTTATTGAATAGTTGTATGGCAGTGTAGGTGTCACCTTCCCTGAAAATGGGTTCATAATCAAGTTTTTCTGCAATGGCTTCTGTCTTTTGACGGTCCCAGTCAGGAATGGTCTTTTTAGTGTCATACCATATGAATACATCATCTTCTATTGTTATGATTGCGTCCTCATACATATTAAGGAGGGTTGAGAGGGCAAAAGGTATTGTGGTTTGCTGGCTGTAATTGTATTCTGCAGGAACCTCTTTTTCGAAGAGTGTTGCTGTGTTCGCATAGTCTTTTGCAGTGTAGGTGCCATTGTTGATGCGTTCTGTTATCCTTTCTTCTCTCTTTAGTATCTGTTCCAGCTTTGGGTGTATATTTTCAGGAGGGGTTAGGGTTACTTTTTCATCCATTGCTGAAAGCATGCTTGATGCATACTTCTGGAGCTCTGCAAGGCTTGCCTGATACCATTCTGTGTCCTTCTTGATTTGTTGGTCTGCTTCAAAAAGAGTATTGTATATATGTGATGCATCTACTGAAAATTCTTCATACACATCACGCAAGAATTCAATATGAGGCTTGTTCTTGACAGGTGATTCACAAAGTTCATGAAGGGCTTCTGAGAGATTAAAAGCGTATTGCATATAGTTGTCATCCAGCATAAGATGGGGTTCTTCTTTTATTTCCCTTAATGTCTGCTGGAGCATATCGACTTTCATCTTTTCAGCACCTCCGCATTGTCGTATATATCAAGGTCTGAATTGGTAATGATGAGAAGATGTTCATTGTGGTTTGGTATATTGACTGTCTTCATCAATGATCGTCTTTTCTGGTAAGTTGTATTCTCATATTTCACTGCCATTATCGATTGTGAGGGCTTAAGGTCGTAATTCAAGGCATTCTCCCTGGTGTAGACCGGCCCTATGGTTAGTCTCTCTATTTTGTTGACAGGGTATGCGGGGTTATTAAGATCAGCAAAATGGGAATGATCCCAGGCGTGATTTTTGTTTGCACTTATATCGTATGCTACCCATCTGCCTGCGAACTGGTACAGACGTGAGCCTTTGATCTCTTTGATTGCAGGGAGATCCATTTGTTCAGTCAACTCCGCAATCCTTGCATTAAGATAATCATTGCGCTCGTTATTGAAGCGTATTTTGTCCCGAGTCAGTATCGCTTCAATGCATCCAGTTATGTCTGCCTTTTCCCTGGGAAGGGTTGGAAGGGTATCATATAGATAAAGCATGGATCCCTTTGCCGGGAATCCTTCTTTACCTATCACTGTCCAGGGAGCCATGGAAAATATATCCTGAAGGTTAGCCACTTTCTCAATGAAATCGCTGTGCTTTTCTATAATCTCATTGAGCCCGTGACTGGAGTTCTTCAGGGCATAAAGGTTTTCCACGACCTGACGCATGTGCTCATATGGGTTCATGGTCTCTTGTTGAAAACTCGGGCTTGCTGTTGTAAAGGTTCTCCTCAAGTTGTTCAAGCTTGCTCATCAGGTTTCTCTCTTCGCTCTCATTTTGTTGTTTCTGCTCGTTGTATATCTTCATTGCATTATTGGCCTTATCTATATGATCTGACTGGATAGAATTGTTCATCCGCTTGAATCTTGTCAGACCTCCATACATGTCCTTTATTATCTGCGAGTCAAGGGTTATCTTTTCCATTGCAGGGCGCACGTCCTGGTGGTAGTCAATGGTTGTCTTCATCTCACCTGCAAATTCTTTCAGGTCTGAACTGCGCTGGTTGTTTATCCTTGAGAGCAATTCCAGTTCTGTTGCGTGGTCTCTTTTCTTTTTTAACATGCCAACATATATCTTTCCTTCATAGACATCATTTGCAAGCTTTCGTTCCTGATTCATGAATTCCTTCTCATACTTATGGTGCTTTTGCAGTGCTTCCATGTCTTCAGGAATGCCGTCGTCAGCGTATTGTTCCATAAGCTCTTTTAGTTCCTTGAATAGAGCTTCTGATTCCTTTATCCTCTCGTAACGCTCATCAATCTTTTTTGCATACTCTTCAATGCTTGCCTTGATCTCTGAATATTTTGACTGTATGGTCTTTGCTGTATTCTCGTTATCTGCAACAAGGGCGGTTATCAGCTGATAGCCTGTGTAGAACTTTGATTCTATCTCGTCTACAAGTTCAGCTTCGCTGACACCTTCCTTTCTTCTCAGTAGCTTGTAGGGAAATTTCGAGTTCTTTTGCATTCGTTCGTACTTGTTGCAAAGATCATCAAGGCCCTGAGTGAATTCCTGCACTGATTTTTGCTTGTCAACTACTACAGGAAATCGCTTAGTATTATTGTGAAGCGTGTGCCATGCGGAGTTGAATGTCTCTCTTTTGGAGCTTTTTTGTGGCAGTCCTTCACCATTTATGGATTTTAGTTCTTCCAATTTATCATCTATGTTCATATTTTCACCTCATATAATCCTTTGCCTGGTCTAATTTTTCCTTTAGATTCTCGTAAACATCTTCAGAAATGTTTTTCATGTAGCTTTTCTGATTCCGTGTCATCAGCTCTTGCTTGATTTCTTTGTCCAAATACTCAAACTGTTTCAGGGCAGCTTCTACACCTCCTCTTTTGGTATACGCCCTGTTAATCTCCAGGATGTTGTCTTCATACTGGATTGGCTCTTCTTTCATGATGCCTGTTGCAAGATCAATAAGACGGGGATGATATTTCTGCGCACTTTCTGTGATCTCCTCTATATTTTGTAGATTTTTTTCGTAAGTGTAGTGCACAGGCGCTTGACCTTTTATCATTGCAACCATTGGATCTGTCAAATCTGCCTGGTCCACATAAGTCACTAAAGCACCCATAACCCCAATTATTGTAATCCCCTTTATCGTTCCGCTAATTATTCCCATATAATCACCTATGGAACGGAGGTTTCAGTTTTTAATATTGGTTTAGGCTGAGTTTTCGGAAAAAATTCAGTCAAAGCAGAAATATTTGCATATATTGATTATTAAAGCATATTAAGGTCTTCTTCAAAGAAAGAACAATGGGATTAGAGATAGAAACTAAGGGAATGGGAGAATATGTTTTCAAGGCAATGATGGCATCTAAGGTCTCTCTTGGATTGCTTGTCTTCTCCTGTTATATCGGGGCGAAAAACCATGAACTCATCAACAGGTTGGAAGATTATATCCTTCATCATAATGTGCCTGTTGAACAGAAGTATTTTAGTGACCCGAGGGGGCTTTATGTTGATCTTTCAATAAATGATAAAGGGAGGCGTGAGGTTTATCTAGTCCATGAGGAAAGCGGTAAACGCCTTGCAATAAAAGAGGATATGGTTCCTTCTACAAAAGATATAATAGATTGTCTTGAATCAAGGCTGGAAGATATGAGTTATCAGGAGAGAGATGCGGTCAAGAAAACACTTTATTCAATATCTCGCTGATTCAGATTAGGATAGATTCTAGGTATTGTACTCTCTCATAACAGTTCTTGTGTTTTTCAGCTATAGCTGTCTGTCTCTGTCTTATGTCATTAGCTAAATCATTAATCTGCTTGTCTGTCTCTTGTATCCTGAGGATATATTCATCTATCTGGTCAAGAAGCTGTTCGCAATACATCCGCGAGTATGATCTCTTGAGATCCTGATTAAGCTCATTTATGAATCTCATGTCAATCTCTTCACCAATTATTTCCTCCAGTTCTTCTGATTCTTGAGAAGGGAACTCATGATAAGATTGATCAGGCTCAACAGTTTGTTCATAATTATCAGATAAGTCATCTGGAATGATGCCTTGGTCTTTTAATCTTTCAAGTCCCTGATATAAATTATGGTGATCATCAGACTCCTGGGTTTCCTCTGGTTCAATATATGACTCTTCGGGTTGTTGTGGTATTTCTTGTGTTGGTGTATATGAATCCTCAACTCTTTCTTCAGTTGGTTTGTATGATTCTTTTGTAGTTTGTATGGGCTTTTCTTGAATGTCAGAATATTTTGAGCTTTCATCAGGCTCTTGCTTTTCTTTGTGTCTTCTTATGTGGTCTTTAATTCCAGGCCTGCTCTTGTCGATGTCATAGATGATCTCAGTAAATCTTTCTTTTTGCTTTTGAAGATCCTTGAAGTATGGAATTTGCTGAAGTGTTTTGGTGATGTCATCAGAGAGATATGATTTATTCCGGATGTATTTCAGGCAGTGGTCTACCAAGTTTCCCATATCACTTGCTGACTGCACTTTATTGTAGAGTGATCGAAGGAAAAAATTATCTGGTTCCTTCACTTCTGGTTGGATTGGTGGTTGGTTTGGTTGGACTGGTGGCTCTATCTGTTTTTCGGTGTATCTTTTCTTTAATTCTGAAGGGACCACAAACTGTTTTGGAACTATATCTCTTAGAAGTCTCTCATTGAATGAGGTTCCGTCAAGGATATCATTGACCATCTCATCAAGGTCAATCTTGCAATCCACATCCATGTCAGCGATGTTTACTGTCCTGAATCTTTCTTCAAACGGCAATATGTTGCCAGGATTCTCAAAATCTTCTAGCGCAACATACATGTGATAGTCATCTAATGGTTTTGGATTACTCTTGTCAAATGTGAATTTGTTGATAACAAGACTATAGAAGAAACTTACACCTTTTGCCTTTTTGGTCTCGATTGTGATTGGATCTTTTGGGATGCTTCCAAGGCTTGTATCAGGAAGGATTATTTCTGTACCGAAATTGTCCTGAAGCTGTAGATTTATGTTTCCATCAGATTTATTTACAAAGGCTTTTTGTTTTATATTCTCCTCATAAAGCTTAAGAATATTTTGGTTAAGTATATTAGTTGCCGCTGATTTCAAAGTAGTATTGTCATCAGGTGAGGGGTGGGTTCTTATATAGGAATGGCTATGCCACATTCCAATTGACTTGAAATTCTGGTTGTTTATAACAGGTTCTCCAATGGATTCAAATGAGGCATTGAGGGATAAGACCTCTTGATTATAGCTGTAATGTACATCAGTTGGAATTCCGTCAGTCCTTTGAACTGGTGTTATAAGTGTGCCAGCACATTCAAAATCCCTTCCTGTAACTTCACATATCAGTTTTGCATATAAAGCTGCTTTCTGCCATACCAAGGAAGGAATTGTGATTGTATCAAACATGCGGTCTATTGACTTGTTTGTGAAATTTTTTTTTTTAAAGTATTCCCTATATTTTTTCTCATCAAAATACCTTCTTCTTTTTTGGTTCATGGGTGATTGTTTCCTGGCATTCGCAGGGGTTGTCAGAGCAATATGTACAGCGTTCAACAGGAGTATTTATGAGTTTATAATTGTTTTCAATACTAAATTCTGTTTTTGTGTTGAAGGGAAGGTCTTTTCCATTGAAATATTTTAATGCTTCCTCTGTCATGAGGGCACCCAGGAAAGCATTTGTCACGACAACATTCGATTCCTGCATTGTTGCGCAGCTTAAGGTCTCCAGATATTCATTGAAGTATCTTATCTGTGCTTCATAGTGCTCGTTTTGGCAATTGAGGCAGGCAGTTTTTCCTGGAATATACCTTTCCATGGTGCTGGAAAACGGAGTGATTCCTCCATTTATCAAGGGAATTCCTGCTGCGTATGCTATCTCGTCGAGTTCTTTTCTGGTTGATGGATTATCCGGGGCTGAGAATATGAGGTCGTAGTTTTCAGCTCTTATCCAGGATTCATCTTCTTTTGAGATCTTTTTTGGGATTGGTTTGTATATGGCAGGTTTGAGATCATTCAAGCTTTGGCATATTGCTTCTGCCTTATTATGATTATTGAACGCGTCGTTTTCCCTGTATAGGATCTGGCGATTCAGATTTGATATGCTTACTGTATCGTGGTCTGCGATGTGCATCTCTGCAATATTTGAAAGGGCACAATTCATGGCAATGTAGGTCCCTACACCTCCTGCTCCTACTAAAAGAACCTTCTTGTCATAAAGCTCTTTTTCAAGATTACTTGTCTCATAGGAGAATTCATGATGCATACCTCCCTTGTTGTTCTCTTCTTTGAGAGGCATTATTGCTGACCTTATCTTATCTGTGACAAGTGCTGCGATTGCTGAACTTGTGGTTATTCCTTGCCTGTACTTTTCAAACTCATGCATGTGGTAATCTATCTTTCTGAATGGTGCATCACTTTTCCTTTGAAGAGTGTTCTTTTTATTCATGATTACCTTTTCAAGTGGGGAAGATGCTCTGCTGAAGTTCTCCATTACAATGGATGCCTTCGTGCTGCTGGAAGAGGCAGATATGAAGGATTTTGCATATCTTTTGGCATTCTTGAAATTGCGGTCCTTGAAGTAAGGCTGGTTTGATGTGTCGACAATTATGTCAATGTCCTTGAGGTACATGTCATCCTCTAAAGGCGGCCTGTTTATTGATTCAATATTGATTTCTGGTGAAAGATCCTTTACAAGGGATACAAGTGACTCTCTATCCTGTGCAATACGAAAATCAGTGGCTCCTGAAGAGAAAAGCCTGATGTTTTTGAAATTAAGCCCTGCAAGATATGCTATGGTAAAGCCTGTTATCGGTCCATTGCCAGTAACTGCAACAGTATTATCCTGGAGGGCTTGTGGGTTCCATCCTTCAATCGCATCCTGTCTTGCGGTCCTTTCAGTACTCATTTGTCACATTCCATGGGTTTGATGTTTTCATATGTTCAAAAATGTCTTCTGTCAAAACATGCCAGGGATTGCCTTTTTCTGCTGAGATATAACCATTAATGACCTGGTTGTAGCCGTTACGAAGGGTTTCTCCTATCATCTTTGGTATGATTGTAGGGTCCTCTCTTGCCATTTTCCTGTATCTTTCATATTCCTCCCTGTCAGTTGAGGCACATATCTTTTGTTCGGGTGTATCTTTGAACTGGATTCCTGGATGAGAATAAGGTTCCATTATGATGGGGTCGTCCCAGGTGATAGTCTTTCCATTTTTTACCCTGACTGCAACACTTGCAGATGGGAACTGGAAATATTCTTTTGTTGTGGGTTCATAGAGGGCGAATCTTCCTGTCTTTGCGTAGACATAGAATGCATTACCCTTTTTTGTAAACCCGAAATCATCTTCCTCATAGGACCCTTTCTTTGCGGCTTCAAGTATGTAATCGTCCTTTGAATTTAATTGCTGCTTTATCTTGTCTTTTTCAGTTGAAAAGTACATATCAATCTGTCTTTTGAATTCATTTACGTATGTTTTCCTAAGGTCCTGTGATCTTGCGAGATGGGGGAGAAGCTGATAGTTATTTTCATGAAGACGGATATACTCGTTTGCCTTGTTTCCTTTGACCAGCTTGAAAAGCGCCTCATTAAAGGAGAACATTCCATTGTCAAGGACTTTTTTTGCTACTGAAAGCTCTTCTATGTCAAACTCTTCTTTTTCTATATCTTCATATTTCTTTTCCAGTCTGAAGCTTGGATGAACTTGTTTTATTATCATCTCGACAATATCAAGATCATTGCACTGGGCATTTGAGAGTTTTAGGTTTTCATCTTCTGCAATCTGGTCAATTTGCTTGCTCATGTAATCCTTGTTCAGGGCCAGGCTTTCCTGATCAAAAATATTGGTATCTCCTGCATCCTCTATTGCAAACCTTGAGCCATAAAAAAAAAGAAAATCTTTATCGCCTTCATATGGCAATACCAGATACCTTCTTCCATCTGCAATTATGAAATGCTCTTTCTCTATCCATTCATCAAGGCTGGTTCTCATCGGTATTTCAATACTTTCTCAAGCGGACTACTAACAACAGAATTCAGATCAGCTACCATTTCAACAACATCGTATAGTTGCCCTTCAATTTCTCTTTCATATGCTGCATCCTTGACAAGGTCATTTACTGAGAAAATATCTTTATTGGTATGTGGGTTTCTGATCTTCTCCTGTCCTTTGTATGCATGGATTGTCATGCCTATGCTGTATCTCATATTGTTTCTTATGTTCTCAACTATATTTTTTTCTGTCCTTGTTGGTGAGTCCTTATTGTCAACATCTTTTGACATTATCTTGATGAGGTCTCCAAGTGTCATGTTCAGATAATCCCTATCCGGAGTCTCATGTAAATATACAATAGGGTCTGCTTCAAAGTTTTGTCTGTCTGTCAGACATGCTGCAAATGATTTTTCCATATTATCCCTCCTGATCTTTTGAACCATGGAATTCTTTATGCCTTCATATGACAATAGATGCCTTCTTCCTTCTGCAATTGCTCTTTATCCATTCCTCAAGGCTGGTTCTCATCGGTATTTCAATACTTTCTCAAGCGGACTTGCGACAGTAGCATTCAGATTTGCTACCATTTCAACAGTGTCGTATATATCTCCTTCTACATCTCTTTCATATGCTGCATCCTTGACAAGGTCATTTACTGAGAAAACATGTTTGTTGGTATGTGGGTTTCTGATCTTTTCATCTCCTTTGTATGCATGGATGGTTATACCTTTACTGTATTTTATATTGTCTCTTATGTTGTCAACAATCTTTTTTTCTGTCCATGTTGGTGAGTCCTTATTATCAACATCTTTTGACATTATCTTGATGAGGTCTCCAAGTGTCATGTTCAGATAATCCCTATCCGGAGTCTCATGTAAATATACAATAGGGTCTGCTTCAAAGTTTTGTCTGTCTGTCAGACATGCTGCAAATGATTTTTCCATATTATCCCTCCTGATCTTTTTAGGTAAAATATGCTTGAAATTTAAATTGGTTATTGAGAGAAAGATAAAATACTTCCATCAATCTTGAAAGATTTTCAGGTTTGGGTCAAATGTAGATATTTGGGTAGAAAAATTAGAGTACTTCTAGGAATGACATTATTAAATAAACAATTAGAAGTATCAAAAAAGACAGAACGATTTATAAATGCCTGATCTTATAAATAAAGTATTAATAGTTGAGTTGTTTAAATGGCAACTAGTTAATTCTCATTGTTCTTCCTTTTTGCTCTTATGTTTATTGCATTATCTGGATTTGTCTTTTCAATAATGGTCTACAGGCATACCCGTGGGGCTATGCGGGCATGGCTATATCTGTCAGTCTATGGTATGGCAAATGCAGTCCTTGGTATTGGTCCGGAATTTTCTTAACGGAATGCCTTTACAAGTAATGTATTTCCTGCAGGCAATTTGTATTATTCTGATATTTACATTTGTGGTCTTGAGTGCTACTGAATTCCTCAACCAATTCAATCTCAGTTTCAGGTTTCTTTCAGGACGAAACATCCTGAGTTTCGTAGGGATAATTTTACTTGGTGTCGTTGTGTTCAATTTGACGAGTCTTACATCTCTTTGGGCACAAAGGCTCTATAGTATTGCAATACTTGGACTTTGCTTGTCTTATTTGATAATATTACTACCTATGGGAAAGCTTTGCTTTCATGCAAAAAAAGCTCCATGGTTCTTTCTCTGGATTGGATGGTTCTTCAATGCATTGCTAATATTCTCACTATTAGGAGGATCCTGTTGTGAGGTAAATGAAGTTCTTGCAGAAAGCGTTTTTATCGTGCTTGCTATGGGGCTACTCTGGCATAAGATGCATAATATAAAATCATAAATTATTCTTTTTTACTTATTCTTAAATTTTTTATACATAAATGCCTCTTGTCTGAGTCCCTATAGATTTATATAGTATGATATATTAATGCGCATGGGAGGTAATATGGTTAATTGGATACAATACTTACAGGATCTGGGGCTTCAATATGCACCGAAAGTCGCTGGCGCGATCATTACTCTGGTTCTAGGCTTATGGATTGCATCGCTTGTAGCTTCCTTTGCAGAGAGGCAGATGAAGAAGCGAAAGGTTGATGCTTCTTTGCGAAAGTTTCTTCGAAGCCTTTTGAGCATTGGTTTGAAAGTACTAGTAGTGATCACTGCAATATCTGTCCAGGGTATTGAGATGACATCATTTATCGCAATCATTGCAACAGCAGGTCTTGCAGTGGGCTTTGCATTGCAGGGAAGCCTTGCGAATTTTGCAGGAGGAGTTTTGATAATCCTTTTCAAACCTTTCAAGGTTGATGATTATATCGAAGCACAAGGGTATGGCGGAACTGTCTCTGAGATCCAGATCTTTAACACTATCCTTAAGACACCTGATAATAAGACTGTTATCATACCGAATGGCGGGCTTGCTAATGGGAGTGTTGTCAATTATTCTACAGAACCTACCAGACGAGTGGATATGACTTTTGGTATCAGTTATGGATCAGACCTGAAGAAAGCGAAGAAGATCCTTACTGATATGGTTGCAAAGGATGAGCGTGTCTTAAAGGAGCCAGAACCAAAAGTTCTTGTTTCAGGTCTTGCAGATAATTCAGTCAATCTGGCAGTACGTGCCTGGTCAAAGAAAGAGGATTACTGGGACATATTTTTTGAGGCGCAGCAGAAGGTAAAAGAAGAATTTGACAAGGCCGGAATTGAGATCCCGTTCCCACAGGTGCAGATTCATAATACATCAAGGTGATGCTATTGGATCGGTAAGGGGTACACCTGCTGGTCTTTCCAGAGTTGGCTTCTTGTGAACTGGGATACAGGTACTTGTGCAACTCCTTTTGGTTGTGGATAATAGATCGGCTCTGGTCTAGAGCATACGCCTGTGTGGAAGCTTAAGTCAGGCAAAAGGGTAATGTTTGCAAGGGCCTGGTTGATACCTGCCCCTTGTTTTCGTTGTTTTGAAGCATATGGATAGAAGGTTGCGATCTTTGCGAAATCTTCAGTGAGCAAGAGTTGTCCATAACCTCTGCCAGGATAGACTCGGTAGTAGATGCCGGGGATGGTATCATGCTCTCCGCTGATTATGTGATACATTACTAAAACAAATGAATTCTGGTATTTAATCTTGTCTGTTTAGGTAATTAAGTGTTGAGGAGGAAAATAGAGAGGTTCAATACTGCTGCAAAGGTCACCCAGAGGATATAGGGGATGAGCAGGTAGGCTGCGGGTCTTGATATCCTATAGAAATATGCGATGGAGAGTAGTATTGCACCCCATAAGACGATGATCTCCATTGCAGCGAGGAAGGGTGATTGCAGCCCGAAGAAGAGTATGGACCAGAGTGAGTTCAATACCAACTGGGTTGCAAAGATTGCCAATGCCTTTCTTGTGCGATCCTTGTTGGTCCAGACCAGGTAGAGGGAGATTCCCATCAATAGATATAAGATAGTCCATACGGGACCGAATATCCAGCCTGGTGGATTGAAGAAGGGCTTATTGAGGGTGACATACCATGTGGAAACCGATGAGATGGTAAAGACTGAGCCGATTATTCCTGCCAATTGGCAGATTATGATTGATGCGATGAGCTTGAGATAGTCGATCTTGGCCTTCATTCGTGGTATGAGGTGAAAGAAGTATATAAATTTGCTGAGGGTTTAGACTTTTTTCATAAGACAGAAGTCATTTGTTCTTTTATCATTCTTATTAATCTCTCGTCAATGATATCTAGCTTTCGACATATAATAAATGTAATTTGGCCCTTGTTGAGTTATTTACTATAGGCTCTCATATAATAGAGAGACATTGTTGACTTAACAAGCGAATAATCTTTGGATTATGAGCTTATAAGCCT
>CAYYOI010000042.1:0-13841 GCA_964473285.1 uncultured Methanosarcinales archaeon
ATGGTATCCTGCCATTTTAATATATATATTCTACTATTTTTTAGAAAAACTCCATTAGGTGTCTTGTGCAAGCCATGCAGAGGCAGCTTTCTTGTCATCAAATATCTGCACATCACTCCTTCCAGCCATCTCCAAAAGATTCTTGAAAATCCCTTTTACCTCCCCGGTAAGGCATATGATCGCTTCCTTTGCAACATACGGTTTGTTCTGTATCCAGAACAGTGCCAGGATTCCCTGGGCTCCATCACTTAACCCCTGGAAATCAGAACAATCAATCATGACAAGTGCATTCTCTTTTGCCTGTATCACAGACACACCCTCGTACACGAACTTTATTGCAGAATCAGCATTGAGGTATCCTTTAAGGGTCAGATGGACAACTTTATCTTCCATTTGCATATCATAACATTACTAATATAAAAATCATTGGGACCATTGTATGTAAATAGCATCATCAGGTCAAAACTCAATCAAATATTAATTATCAAAGAGCGTCGCGAGGGCGAATTCGCCTAAGCGAATTTGAGTTTTCTTTAGCAAACTCAGCCCCATCCGGGGACGCAGCTCCTTTTGGTTATCCCTCGAGAGTTTTGAAGATGCTATTTACATACGGACCATTCAAGATAGCCGCCTTTCATGTAATCCACCCTATAGTTCTTTTCAAGAAGCCTTTTTGCAACCCTGGAGCGGTTATCTGTCCGGCACATCACAACAATGAACCGATCATCAAAAGTATGCTCAGAAAGCTCATTCAAAGGTACATTCAAAGAACCCTCGATATGCCCTGCCCCAAACTCACCACGGGTGCGCACATCCAGCAGAAGAAAATCCTCGCCCCTTTCCATCATGTCACGCACATCCTGGACAAAAAGCATCTACAACAATCCCCGTGCCTTGTACTCCTCCTCTTTAAGCTTGCGCCTCATCTCAGCGTAACGGTCATCCGGAGAATACTTTGGAGGTCTTACATGGTATGCCTTGTTCTTGCATTCAGGGCATGTCTCGCAAATCGTATATTCCTTGCAGACACCGCAGAAAAGGATATGCCTTGCCATTATTTCTTACGCTCAAATTCAACTTTTGTATCAGTTTTCTCAAGGGCTTTTTTCACCCCATCAACAAGTGTCGTAAGTTGCTTTTCTGCATCCTTATAGTTTGAATCCCGCACCTCAAGATAGTATTTTCCACCACCCAGGTACTTGACACCATTCTCCTCTGGAACCTTAGAAAATGCCTTCTTTATTACCTCAAGCCCGTCTGGCTCATAGCTTTGGATAGTGAAATTTCCTTCGATAAGAACCTCAGGTGGCTTTATCCGCTGATTTATGACCTCTTCCAAGTCTTTTGCAACCTTAGGATCCAGCTCAAGCTCATCAACAGAACTGCTTCCCTCAACTACCTCCTCAAAGAAGGTATAAAGGCTTTCATACTCACTAAGCTTTGCAGCTATCTTCTTATACAGATCAGGAAGGTTATGGTTCTGTGAAACATAAGAGATGATCTTTTCAGCGATCTGCTCCTGTTTCATTGAATTGATCTTTGCCCTTCGCTGGTTCTCATTCACTCTTCTTAAAGAAAGATCGATATGGCCTCTTTGCATGTTGATTCTAAGCACCTTGCAGACAATCACCTTTCCTTCCTTCACATAATCACGAAGATTACGGATTCGGCCTGGTGAAATCTCAGAGATATGTATCATCCCTGATTTGCCCTTATACTCATCAACCTTGACAAACACAGAATGATATTGTATACTGGTAACTGTACAGATCACGATTTCATTCTCTTCAGGATAGCCTTCTTTAAGTATCATTATTCAAGAACCTCAAGGACACGCGCCTTGACACGGGCCTTTCCTCCGGTAGGTTCAGCCAGCTTCTTTCCGCAGACCAGGCAGGATACATCAACAGATGATTTGCCAAACATGATCTGCTCGTTTTTACACTTAGGACAACGGATTTTTATGAATTTGCTTTTGGGTTCCATGGTATTATCTGGAAATAGTTGACCCTTTATAAAAGTTACTCAAAATCAATCTTTCCGTCAAGGTACACCCCTTTATAGAGATCAACCGGCCTCCACTTATCGATGATAAGCTTTGCTCCCAGCCACTCAGCAAGCTCCTCAGGATTTCCTATTGTTGCAGAAAGACCCAAAAGCTGCACATCCTTCAACACCCTTCGAATGATCGTAAGAAGTATCTCCAGTGTAGGCCCCCTCCCCGGATCATTCAAAAGATGGATCTCATCCACAACAAGAAGAGACACAGAAGACAACCAGGGCACATGATGCCTAAGCATTGAATCAAGCTTTTCAGCGGTGCATATTATTAGATCATAGTTTGCAAGATACGAATCTGTCTTGTCAAGATCTCCGATAGAAAGAGCTATTCTGAAGTCATATTTCTTCCTGAACTCATTGTATTTCTCAGCAGCAAGCGCTTTTAGAGGCACTATATAGATAACCTTGCCCTTGCTATTAAGGATATGAGACAAGAAAGCGATCTCTGCAATAAGTGTCTTTCCTGAAGCAGTCGGAGTGCATATCAGCTGGCTTACTCCTTTTGTAAGGCCTTCCTCCACAGCACGTTTCTGTCCAGGTCGTAACTCGGTAATACCGTTCTTAGAAAGAATTGCTTTTATTTTATCATCCATCTAAAAAAAAAAGAATAAAAAAAAATTTATTCACTTGTTGGTGCTGAGACAACTGTGTCAGAGAAGCTTGTGCTCTGTCCACTCACTACAACTTCGTCCTTACCAGAGAAGTCACTCTGATATTCGTCGTAGTTAGCAACAACACGAGCTGCACGTCGGGTGTCTAGAGCTTCTGCACCTGCTACAAGCATAGCGACTTTGTCACCATTCTCGTATAGCTTGACGAAAGCTTTGCCTTCTTCGAAGCCTTCAGTACAGTCTGCTGGGTTACCCATCAGCTGAGCAGCTACATCGTTGACACACGGACCACCGACAACAATTAGGTTCTGTGAGCTCAGTGAACCAACATCCTTAGCAAACATTGCTGTTCCTACAGAGATTGGCTGCACCTGGTCAGCAGTTGAACCACTGTCGCCACCGTCGACATTTACATCATCTGCAGTGATTGCAAGGTCGTAGGTGATTGCTTCGGTCGGGAAGTCAAGGTCCAGAGACCCATAGCCAGACTCAAGTCCGTTTTCCGGATCATTGATGATGACTCCATAGTGTGTCAGGATATCATAGTCCTTTCCACCGATAGAGTCCCCATCAAGCTTAAGGTCGTCATTTTCAGCGTTGTCTTCGTCGTCTTCACCCCAATTGATGTCCCAGACCAGGTCACCATCGTGTTTTGTCACAGGGGTTGCAGAGTTGTAGGCGCCTGCGATGCCACCAATGGTCACAGTATCAATCTCATCACCACCATTAAGAGCAATGTTAATCGGAACTTCGCCATTGTCGTCTTCGATTCCGAAAGAGACATCACTCATCAGATCGGTACCTTCATACAACTCGTCCTTGCTGCTGCCGTCGTCTCCGCCAACTAACCAATCAGAACCATTATAGTTGATGTAGACCTCCTCATAGGTTCCTGCACTATCTCCGTCAACTTCAACTGAGATGATGTCTGAATCAGCCCGAAGCTCAAGACCCATTCCGTCCTCATCATCAATCCAACCGGGGCTGTCATCAGATGCCCAGTACATGTCTTTATCGGTCTCCATCCAGACATTCTCATGGTCCATGTTTTGCACTTGTGCAAACTCGATCTGTGCGAACTCGTTAGGGAACTCGATTGAGTCACCAGCCATAAGTGCAGGTTTCATCCAGTCTTCATTGAGCTCACTCTCGACGTCTTCACGGTCGAAGTTATAGGTCACACCTATGTGGTTCAGGTGAGTACTGTTTGCATCAATATCCCAGACCCATTCAGCCTCAGAAACATCATCCCCGTATCCTAGCATCTCAGCTGCCTCAAGGTCTGTAGCGTCTTCACTCACTGTGGAACCATAGCTGATCTTGATAAGATCGTTCTCAGTTCCATCATCGTTTGCGACATTCTCAAGCTCAAGCTCAAAGTTGTCGTAATCAAAGTCTTCCACATCTCCATCACTATCACCACCATCGTTCATGAGCACTTGTACACCATTCACATCAACCATAGCATCATTATCACCATAGACACCTGCATTCTTGATAGTGTACTCCTGTCCATCGACGGTGACTTCAATCTCTTCTCCAGAGCTTAGCCATTCTTCCTTTGTTGCAGACAAGGTAACAGTGTCTGAATCCTTGACTTCAGTTATGGTAAAGTCCTCTCCAAGAACCTCGAGATCAAGAGTTTCCTCGTCATCCCACTCTACCGGATCGTCGAAATCCAAGACATAAGAGATCGCATGCTTTTCAGTCTTCAGGTGTACATCTGTTTCATAGTCCTCGTCGTCTTCCCCGGTTACTGCTGTGAATGCTTCGCTGTCGATCATGATCTTCTCTTCGAAGTTCTCAGTTGTTCCAGCATACCGTACACTGGAATCCCTAAGAACTGAGATGTCTCCATCATCATAAGTGGCTCCACTAGCGAATCGGTCTTCACCAACATAGATCTCGTCTTCAACTTCTCCGTCGGAAACGACTGTGGTACCAGATGATCCACCGCTGATTGGAACCTTTTTGACTGCAGCTGCCTGTAGGCTCGTTGCAATGTCAACAGCGCCGATAACGTCTGCTGCTTTTGCGGATTCTCCAACTACGATGTTACCACTGAACTGTCCATCCTTGATAAACATAGGGGATGGGTAATTTCCGAGGTCTGCTGCGGTTGCTCCGAATAGAGTTGCACCGAGCATTGTCACTCCTGTTCCCAGGGCAACAATTTTTCTTACTGCTTTTTTCAATTTCATTTACAAAACACCTCCGTGTTTATTTGGATCTTCATCCTTAAATGACCCATCCGTAGATGAGCATGATCCAACTATGCATCCCTTCCCTACAATGGAAGTATGCGTCGTAGAAGGCTATGGTAAGCTCTCATTTATAAAATTTTCGTAGTCGAGAAGGATTAATTTTGCCACGAAAAACCGAGAAAGGCTGACATTGAAGAATTTGAGAGGGAGAGCAAGTTATCATTTGATAGTGGTAGGTCGGAGCCATACCCCTCAAAATAAGAAAAGTTTATAAAATAAACCACGCCATTTAAAAAGGACCCTTTCATTTTGGCTTATGCGCAACCTCCACATCACCATCCACAAATATAGGATATCCCTTTTCTTTTGCATCCCTGCAGAAAATAATGTCGTCGAAAGCCTTGTTCTCTTCTTCATACCTGAAAGGAACTTTCTCCAGCACATCCCTGTGTATCAGCATGCATCCAAGCCCTGCAGCTCCTACCTCCAAAAGCCCTTTTCCCTGGATCTCATACCCTTTAGCCTGCCTTTGCCCCTCTCCTGCATCGAACCTGAAAAGAGGCATGGCAACTCGGGCTTTCTTCATCCCTTTATCATTCTCAAGCACCATATTGATATATTTCTTGTAAAAAGCGCTCACAATCGGCTTCTTATGGGACACAAGCTTTTTCAGGACATCAGGCCCTATTATGAAATCCTGCTCTAAAGAGAGCAAATAATCAAAGTTATTCGACAAGGCATGTGCCCTAAGCATGTTTCTTCCCTCAACTAGCCGCTTTCGCAGATCATCACTATAGATCCCCTTCATCACAGGCACACCCCTTTCCCTTATATAAGCATACATGGAATCATCGCTTGAAGTATCAACAAGCATCAGCGCACCTGAAGGATAATCAAGCTTCTTTATTGCATCAATGTATTCACCTATGACATATCGATAAGAATTGCGTGTCACACATCCCACTAGAACTTTTGGTACCATGTAATATCTCATATACTTGAAATATATAAAATTGCCTACTTTTTAATAAATATCAATGTCCAGGCAATATTATCAGGTTTTACAAGAATAAAAAGTGCGGGGAGTAGGATTCGAACCCACGTAGGCACTAAGCCAACAGGTGTCTCAATATCATAGCGTATAGCTCATCACACCCGTGACATACCTAAGCCTGTCCCGTTTGGCCACTCCGGCATCCCCGCTTATTTTTTTTGCCAGGAGAAGGATCTCCACTTCGCGGATTTACCGTATCCGCAAGAAGCGCAGACTTTATGTTTGACGTGGTAGGTATGACCGCCACATCGTCGACAATGGATATGGGATGTCTTTCCTGAATTCTTTCCCATTGATGCTGTTCCTTTGCTCATTGTTTACCTCTATTGTGTTGAAATTAAGGTTATTGTGTCTCCACGGATGAAAACTGATCCAAGCTTACGCTTAACCTCGTTATCCACCCTTTCCTCAGCATTTTCGAGAACTATGTTGATATGGATATCAAACGCTTTAAGATCTCCTATGAATTGCTTACCATTTTTGAGTTCTATGATTACTTTCTTGTTTCGTGCATTGTTCAATGCATCTAGTGGTCGTGCTTGTTCCATGATTATCCCTCCTAATGAGGCGGAGTAATTGTGAGGTGTTTATAAAACTTTTGCAGGAAATTACTTAAATACTAATCAATAGCATATTCCCATGCTAAACTTTGCATGCAAGAAATTCGATATGCAAGACATTATCAGGTGCAGCCTTGGTCTTTCAAAAGCAGAATGCAGGCTATTGAACTTCCTTTTAGGCGAGCACGAAGCGCTCACCACCTCAGAGATAGCAAAAAGGCTGGACATTGACAGGACAACAGTACAAAAATCAATAAAGGCGCTTGTTGAAAAGGACGTTGTAAAACGTCTCCAGGAAAATCTTGACAAGGGAGGCTATATCTTCCGCTATTTAATAAAAGACAAGGACGTCATCAGGAACAAGATCAAGCGAAACGTCTCCTTCTGGTATGAGAATGTCATGGCTGGCCTTGAGAAATGGTAAGCTTTTTAAATAGGCAGTTGTTTCTCAAGTCACATGAAAGGCACAATTTCCAATTACAGGCGTGGACGAACCACCCAAAAGACCAATCACATGATCGTCCTTCCCGAAGGGGTAGAGAACAAGGAGCAGGCTGAAAAGCTCGTCGGAAAATCCGTCAGCTGGAAAAGCCCTGCAAACAAGGAGATCAAGGGAAAGGTAAGCGCAGCCCATGGCAGCAAAGGAGCAATCCGCGTGATCTTTGATACCGGAATGCCAGGTCAAAGCGTTGCAACAGAAGTAAAAATAAATTAGCCAATATACGTATTGACTGATGTATCTACATTCTCTTTTTTCTGGCTTATCTGTTCTTTCACCTGCTGAGGAACCTCTTTACTCTCAAGCTCATTGATAAGTTTCTCTGCGTTCTCATGCAAGACCCTGCTTAAGGCCTTTGCAGTGAATGGATCGATTATCACCCTTGAGATAACAGAATTCGTGAACTGGTCAAAAAACATCACATCAACCTTCCCCACCTTTCTGACCTGTTCATTGCCATCCTCATCTTTTTCAATATTTATCTTCACATTCGCATTCACATTTGCTTCATCCGCATAGATCGGTTGAACATTCACTGGCATTTTCATTTCCTTTTTTTCCATTTACATCACCCTCTTGAATTTCTTTTCTAGCTCACCAAGCGAGATATTGATAAGCGTAGGCCTCCCATGCGGGCATGAATAAGGCTTTTCACACCTTCCCAAATCATCCATGAGTTTTCTTAGCTCAGGCTTTGTCAATTCATCCCCTGCCTTGATAGCAGCCCTGCATGCCCTTCGTGCGATAACCTCTTCTGCAAGCCCGGTCAGGCTATCAGACCTCTGCAATCTTATAAGCTCCAACAATACATCAAACGAGACTTCCTTTCCAAGGAGATAAGGGACCTCCCTCATCTTGAAACCCCCTGCATCCTCCTCGATAACAAACCCCCATTTTGAAAGCAATTCCAGGTTCTCACGAAGCCGCAAAGAATCATTCCTTCCCAGCTCAAAAAGCCTTGGCTTCAAAAGCTCCTGTCGCCTGACCCCTTCAGCAGAGAATTCCTTCATGAATCTCTCGAAAAGCACCCTTTCCTGTGCTGCGTGCTGGTCTATTATCACTAACCCATCACCCTCACACAAGATATAGAGCTTATTCAACTGCCCAAGTATTCGCAGGTGCCCGAACCTGGATGCTGCAACCTCACCCACTGGATTTAACTTGGATTGACCTTCCGCATTATTTCTCTGTACGGGTCTTTCTTCATACGAATCATCCGCTTCAAGCACTGTCTGGCGCGTATCCGAAACCGCATAGGATTGAGTAGGCATTCGCTGGCTTCCTGAAAGCTCCACCTCAGGAGTAAGATCATTTTCCTGGAAAGCCTTTCTCAAGGCAGAAAATACACTGCGATAGATACTCTCCTCATCCTGTATCCTGATTACCTCCTTTTGCGGATGCACATTCACGTCTGTCTGCGAGAAATCAATATCCAAAAATAAGACAATCACAGGATGCCTGTTCAGGAACAAGAGCGTATGGTACGCATCATATATAGCCTGGCTCACAGACTGGCTCTTCACGAACCTGCCATTGACAAACAAAGTCTGGTAACAACGATCACCATAAGTGATATAAGGCTTACCGACAAGCCCCTTCACCTTTACCATGCTATCCTCATAAGATACATCAATCATCTGCCTTGCAGTCTCCTTCCCATAAAGGGAGACCAGCTTGTTTCGAAGCTTTGTTGCAGGACAGTTTATGACCTCCTTGTCATCCGCATAAAGCCTTATCCCCAGCTTCTCCGAACTAAGCCCATACCTGGTCACAATATCAGATATATGTGATAGCTCCACCTGCACTGACTTGAGATGCTTCTTTCTTGCAGGAGTATTATGAAAAAGCGAAGAGACCTCCACCACTGTCCCTTGACTAGCGCCCACAGGCCTTATCTCATCAGGCATCACGAATTCATGCCCCCTTCCGTCTTCCTGGCTCGAGACTATCCTGAGGTTGCTCACTGAAGCGATGCTTGCAAGAGCCTCTCCCCTGAAACCAAGCGTGCTCACAGAAAACAGGTCATCAATGCCTGTTATCTTGCTTGTTGCATGGCTCCTCACAGAAAGCATCAGATCATCCTTGTCCATCCCAAAACCATTATCCTTGACCCTTATCAGGTCCTTTCCACCATTAAAGACCTCAACGATGATAGAATCAGCCCCCGCATCAAGAGCGTTCTCTATAAGTTCTTTCACTACCGATGCCGGCCGCTCCACGACCTCGCCTGCAGCAATCTTGTTTACAAGGTCAGTTTCAAGTACATTTATTGATCCCATTGGAAAAGTGTCTGTTGTGTTATTGGTGGCGTATCACGCTTCATTTTCCGTCTCCGCGGCTCAGGCTCCATGAACTCCAGGTCCTCATCATCCCTTGAACGGGGCGCAAGCGTGATAGTCAATTGCTCCTGGTTCTCGATCCGATCCATTATCACCTTAGCCCTTTCAATGACCTTTAAAGGCATCCCAGCGATGTTTGCAACATGGATACCATAACTCTTGTCAGTTCCCCCCTTCACTATCTTATGCAAGAACACTACCTTCTCATCATGCTCTTCAACCAGCACATTGTAATTCTCAATCAGTTCATTCTCTGCTGCAAGCCTGTTCAGGTGATGATAATGGGTCGCAAACAAAGTGTTAGCCCCTATCTCATCCCGTATGAACTCGATGATAGACCACGCAAGACTCAGTCCATCATAGGTTGAAGTCCCACGACCGACCTCATCCATTATTATGAGCGATTTTCCTGTCGCATTGTTAAGTATGTTTGCAGTCTCCGACATCTCCACCATGAAAGTTGACTGTCCCATCGAAAGGTCATCATACGCACCAACTCTCGAGAATATCCTGTCAACAATCCCGATTTTTGCACTGCTTGCCGGAACAAAGCTTCCTATCTGTGCAAGGAGCGTAATAAGTGCAACCTGTCTAAGATAAGTTGATTTTCCAGCCATGTTAGGCCCTGTTATGATATGGATATGAGCATCACCTATGCAAGTATCGTTTGAGACAAACGAACCTTTCTCTATAGTCTCCACCACAGGATGCCTTCCGCCTGTGATCTCAAGCGACTTATCCTCTTTCATCTCTGGCCTGACATACTGGTTTTGCAAAGCGCAGACCCCAAGGGATAATATGCAATCAAGTGTCGCAATCTTTCGCGCGATATCCTGCAGCCCGTCTGTCCGTCCTATCACTTCCTGCAATACCTCACAGAACAGGTCATATTCAAGCGCATTGATCTTGTCCTGCGCACCAAGCACAAGCGACTCCTTCTCCTTAAGCTCATCAGTGATGAACCTCTCAGCATTCACCTGCGTCTGCTTTCTGACATAATCATCCGGAACATTCAAAAGATTAGCCTTGGTAACCTCGATAAAATACCCAAAGACCTTGTTGTATCTTACCTTAAGATTTTTGATTCCGGTCCTTTTTCTTTCCTTCTCCTCAAAGTCTGATATCCACGCCCTGCCGGATCTCGTGGTGTTTCGAAGCTCATCAAGCTCCCCGTTATACCCTTCACGGATGATATTGCCCTCCCTTACAACAGCCGGAGGCTCATCCCTTATAGCTTTCCCTATAAGCTCCTGCAAGTCTCCCAGATCATCCATATCACGTATTGATACAAGGATCTCAGATTTCGCAGACGACAATAGCTCCTTCAGAGGCTTGACCTGCTCAAGAGTAAGACGCAGGCTCACAAGGTCCCTTCCATTTGCTGTCCCGTAAGTGACCCTGCTAAGTATCCTCTCTATATCAGAGATGTTTGCCAGGCTGTCCTTCAGATCCTCCACAAGGATTGCGTCCTCGATTATCTCCCCGCATGCATCATGCCGCGCAACAATCTGCTCCCTATTACGTAATGGCCTAACCAGCCAGTTCTTCAGCTTTCTTGCTCCCATCGAAGTCCTGGTCTTGTTGATGACCTCAAAAACAGTTCCCCTGGAAGTATTGTCCCTTATATTCCGCAACAGCTCAAGATTCCTCTGTGTAGGACTGTCAAGTATCATGAAAGACTCCACCGAATAATGCTGCAGCCTGTTGATATAACCAAGATTCTTCTTTTGCGTCTCCTGCAGGTATGAGAGCAAAGCCCCTGACGTGCAGACTGTGATTCCATTAAGCCCGAACCCTTCAAGGGTCTCAGCCTGGAAATGCGAAAGGATTGTCTTTTCAGCCTTTGCCTTCCAGAAAAAACGATCAGCAAAACAAGAGACCACAAACCCCCTCTGCTTTATTGATGAGACAATCTCTGAATCCTCCTGTGAAACAGGAACCAGTATCTCTGAGGGCAAAAACTTCTCAAGCTCAGAAAATAACTTAAGCTCACCATCACACGATGTAGTAAGGAACTCTCCGGTGGATATGTCACAAAAACTCAATCCATACCCCTTTTCAATATAAAGCGCGCAAAGGTAATTGTTTGACGACTGGCTTAATATCGAATCCTCAATGATGGTTCCAGGTGTTATTATACGGACAAGACCCCTTTTCACGACCCCTTTGGCTTTCTTAGGATCCTCTAATTGCTCAACAATCGCAAGCTTGTACCCCTGCTGCACAAACTTCTTCACGTACTGCTCCATTACATGATACGGGATTCCTGCCAAAGGCGCCCTTGAATCTCCCTTTCCCCTGCTGGTAAGCGTTATCCCAAGAACCTGAGAAGCAGTCTTGGCATCCTCATAGAACAATTCATAGAAATCCCCCATCCGAAACATCACTACGCAGTCAGGGTTCTCTTCCTTAATCTGCATATACTGCTTCATAGCCGGTGTCAGGGTCATCTCCTTCATGAAAGGAGGTTTGTTTAATAATTTTTTGCATCAGATAACAAAAGAATTAATCTTATTGAGAAATATCATGAACCTCTGCCACCAGGAAACATCTGCCATTTGCACATTATACTCCTTTTGAACAGAGAACTCCTCGTCTTCACCCTCATACTTGACCTGGGCATAGAATGTCTCATTCATTGAGAGCAAATCCTTTCCCTTCATCCTGAGCTTGAAAGTATAGGTATGATCAAGCGAATCAGCATGCATCAGTGACAGCTCATCACCATTTTCCCTGTGATAGCTGAAACTCACGTTTTTCGGGACCGAATATGACTCCTTCTTCACTGTGACCGCCACAACAAAATCCTCATCATAAGAAACACTATCAGGCACAGACACATTCACGAAACCTACCCTGGGATCATCATACACGACATAAGATATGATCTCCTGTGCCCTTACATCAGGATGCTCAAGACGAACCACTGCCTCCTGCGCACCCACCTTCAAAGGCAGATCAAATTCCACCTCCTTGCTCTGGGATATCCCAAGAGAGAATTCTTCGCATCTATCAAGACAAACCCGCATATCAGAAAGGAAAGCATTCCCTGTATTAGTGACCTTGCAAAAAACATTTCCCTCATCCAAAGAGATCCTTCCCACAGGATCACATGAAAAATTCACCTTTTTCTCTGCACCTCCTTTCTCCTCGAAAACCAAAGCCTCATGCAACTCATCCATCCATGATTCTGAGTATTCAGGACTGTTCTCAAGAGACCTGAAAGAGCCAGTAGCTGTCTGGTTGCGCAAAGTCCGGACAAGCAAAGGAACAGTGTATATGTATCCCTTCTCAAGGTCATCTCTCACCTTCACCCTCCAGTATATATCCCGCTCCTCATTCGGTTTCAATAGCACGAACCGCATTGGATCATCCAGCAGGGTTATGTCAGTCACACGCCCCATCTGCACGGTTGATATGAGGTAATAAGGCTTAGTATTTGTCACAGTTACCTTTACCAGGTTATGCGAACCAAAAGACACCTCTTCCTTCAAAGGTTCAACCTTTAGTTCAACTAGTTTATCAAGAGGCTTTCCTTCATTTACAACCCGGGTGTCAACCTCCATCTTGCTCACATCAAGCTCAACATCCCTTCCCTTCCAGGAATAAGTTATAGAAGACCCTCCTGCATCAAGGCTCCTCTTCAGGATAACATGAGTAGAATCAGTGAATCCAAACTGGCCGTATGTAACATCAAAAGGTACCCATCCATATCCCGGAAAATAAACCTCAGCCCAGGCATGTGGCCCCCACTCATTAAGATCAAGATAATTCGTATAAGCAACACCACTCACATACCTTGCAGGTATCCCCACGCTCCGGCACATTGCAATGAAAAGTGAAGTAAGCTCATCACACACACCATACTTGTTTTCCAACACCCACGATGCAGGCTTTGTAGCATCTGCAGTAAAACTGCTAAGCGAATAATTGACATTTTCACGTACCCACACCCCCATATGATATACAGCAGAATACAAGTCATCCTCACCTTCTACAAGCTCTGAAGCCTGAGCAATTATCGCAGGATTTATATCTATGATCTCCTGCGGCTCAAGGTATTCATCCATACCCACAGAGACCGGAAAAGAGACCTTTCCCATCGGCTCAAAATGATTAGATCCCCTTACCCTTGCATCAAGCCTGATAGGCTGCGTTCCCACGATATCATCAAACCTGTAGACCGCATAACCATCCCTCACAGTAGCCTCTGGCTCTGTGCTTATCCTCTCCACCGACTGCGTGGATGAATCCTCAGGCACATAAGTCATATTCACCAACAGTTCATCAAGATAATAATCTGAAGATTGTGGTAAAAGCTGTATCTGGGTTGAGATACCCACATCCATGGTAAGACTCTCAGCTGAATAGAACTCTCCTGAAACACCAGCAACTATTGCTAAAAACAAGATTAAGTATCGCATAATTCCACAATAAATTAAATCATTTATAATTATTTTGAACTAAACCGAATTGTTTGCACACATATATCTCTCTACGGGATATTTATATC
>CAYYOI010000043.1:0-13710 GCA_964473285.1 uncultured Methanosarcinales archaeon
TCTCTTCACTTTCTATAGGCTAGAGGCCTAGACTAATATTATTCGAAAAACTCGTCTGAACCACCCTTTCCTGGTAAGGCCGTATTTCTCCTGATCACTGAATTTGACAGTAATGTGTGAGGTGTTGTGGCGTATGTAATAGTGGTTTTTCATACCAAAGGAATCATCCACGAGTATCACCTGCCCACGTCGTTCATATTTCTTGTCCAAATGCCTGAATTGTTTTTTTAGGTAACTGTTACTTATCTTCCTTCCTTTAGTGCATCTTTCCCGCTGTTCATCAATACATGGGGCATTGCATCCATTTCCTTCAAGATTTCTCAAGGGAAAATATCCATTATAATTGGGTATTTTCAGGATATAACTTACAGCACAGGATGTACTTGAAAAGATTGGGATGTCAGGCTTCACATCGTGATAGATGCGCATAACATCAGTACGGTCTTCCCATCTTAGATGTTTTCCTCCATTGGGTTCGTAATCAGGCAAGGGCACCTTTCGCTTGATCAATTTCTCTTTAATCTCAGGTGTATAGATAAATCCGGATATGCATACAGCATCTGCATAAGGGGTAACTTCCTCAGCTGATTTCCTTATGCTCTTCTCAAAGTCATCGTACCATTCCCTTACAGTTGGCCTAAAATACTGGATAGTTGGAATCTTATGCTTTTTTGCTTGCTTGAATACCGCCAGACGGTTCTTTTTGGAGGCTTTCACTATCTTGTCTGGAAGATTCGCATAGGAGACTAATATGATTGGCTTTACATGCCGTAATCTCTTAAGGGTCTTGAATGTCTTCTTGTCAGGAAGACTTTTTGTGATGAGACCTACTGGATTCTTGTACTTTTTCTTGTCCATGGATTTGAGTATCTGGCAAAGGTCTTCCCGGTTTTTGGGGAGAAAAGGATCAGAGAAGTTGTAGAGGGCGATGGGTCGATTCTTAGACATGAGAGGTTCATTCTCTATAAGGGATATCGTATGTTCCGGGGTGTATTCACGAATGACGCCTTTTCCTGAGTACCACCTATCCTTTTCCTGCACACAATAAGCACAATCAAGAGGACATCCATGGCTGGGGTTGATGGAAAGCCATGAGTTAAGATGGGTAAAGAGATTATATTGTGCAGTATGCTTATAGATCTTTTCCTCAAGCGCCATCTTCTCTCTGCAAATATTTCTTCATCCTCATGTACCATTCTGGATTAAGTCTTTTTGCAAGAGACAAGTAAAGATTCCTGCAATCTTTAAGCAATCTGTCAATTGTTCCATCCCTTAATCCACGATCAAGCATCGAGCAGTTATGCATGACATCTGCAAGCTTTATTATCTGTGCCGGATAAGGAGCCTCTCCTATTCGAAGAAGGTATTCTTCACGGTCGGTATCACGGGTGAGTTTCTGGACATATTCCATGACCCTGTTATTGGTATGCTTTTTGATTGTGAAGGGATCAAGATCTGTATCCTCAAGTGTATCATGGAGCCAGGCTGCGGCTATTATCTCATCGTCTTTTATCCCTACTTCTTTGATGAGTTCTACCACACCTTCAAGATGCCTGATCTGGGGTTCATTGCATCGGAGCAGGATACCTTGGTGAAATGTGCGAGCCAATAATTCGGCCTTGCGTTGCATGTGATTAGGAAATAAAGAGTATTTAACAGGGTTTACAAGAAAAAATCAGAAAAAATTCAGAAAAATAAAAATATCTTCGGGGCTATAATTCAAGCGCCTGGCGAAGACTTGGTTCATCAAAACCTACTATTATGTTGCCATCAACCTCAATGACTGGCACGCCCATCTGTCCGGATTTACGTACCATATCCATTGCTGCATTACGGTCCCTGCCCACGTCGATCTCATCAAAATCCACTTTATTGAAATGAAGAAAGTTCTTTGCGTGATGACATGCTGGACAGGTCTGCGTGGAATAGACTTTTACTTGTTTCATATTATCACCTAATCTATAAAGGGGTCTGATGATTTTTAATGGTTGGTGAGATGTGAGACTTTTCATTGTTTTTTTTCATATACGGGCGCAGGTATTCGCGCAGAAGGAGGGCGTAATAAGGGGATAACTCTTCAGCCAGCTCAAATATTGCTTCAGAGCAGTCAAAACATTTGCGGGAGATAGTGCCAGGTCTTAGACCACTATCAAGACACTGGCAGTTGTGAAGGGTATCTGCAATCTTGATTATCTTTACCTCATATGAGGAATTGCGGATACGTTGTATATATTCGGAGGGAGAAACATCTCTTGTGAGGGCCGCAACGATTGATGCAAGGTAGTCATCAAAGATATGAGCAAGGTATGCTCTTGATATATCACATTCCTCCAGAGAATCATGGAGCCAGGCTGCAGCAAGGACATAAGGGTTGCTTACACCAATATCCCTGAGAAGGTTGAATACTGCTTCGCAGTGATGGATGAAAGGGGTTCCATCGCGCCTTAGCTGCCCATCGTGAAGATCGCTTGCGAGTGCTGCCGCTCTTTTTATCATGAAGAAAGAATTGAAATAAAAGATATAAAAAGATTGCGTATATCCTTAGCGCTGAGCCCACTTAGGCCCGTCCCTGAAATTGCCTTTCCGGGGTTTGCCTCTGCCAGAGTCCTTGGAATCTCTTCCACCTTTAGATCTTGGGTCTGAGCCTCTTGATCCTGATGAACCTGGGCCGCCTCTTCCGCCCCTGGATCCTGGACCTCCTCTTGGACCTTGTGAACCTCTTGGTCGTGAACCTGGTCCACCTCTAGGCCCTGATGAGCCTCTGGATCCACCTCTATATCCGCTGGATCTTCCGGAATCACGGCCGCTAGCAGGCCTTTTGACCTCTACAGTCGCGAATGAAGGGGTATCAAGCTTCTCTATCTCAAAGTCATTATCCTTTAGTACACGACCGAAATTATCATGGTCCCTGGGTGTAAGAAGATTGATTACTTTTCCTGATTTCCCTGCACGCGCGGTTCGCCCGATTCGATGCACATACTGCTTGCTGTCTCCAGGTATATCATAATTATAGATATGAGACACATCGGGAATATCAAGTCCACGTGCTGCAACATCAGTGCATACCAAGACAGTTGCCTTATTCGTATTGAATTTCTTTATTACTGTATCACGCTTCTGCTGGGTAAGTCCACCGTGAATCTCAATTGCATCGATCTTTTCCTTTCTTAAAGTGCTTGCAACAAGGTCTGTAGTGACCTTTGAATTGCAAAATACCATAACCAGGCTATTGTCTTCCTGCTTGATCAGATGTACAAGCAATGAAAGTTTGCGATGGTTCTTGACGTCATAGTAGACCTGTGGTAAATTTTCAGGGAGGACATACTGTTCAGCTGTTATGTATTCGGGATTGTTAGTGAACTGCTTTGCCAATCGCCTTATCTCCGGAGGCATAGTAGCTGAAAAAAGAAAGGTCTGCCTCTCTTTTGGGCATTGTTTCATTATCTTTTTGACATCATCAATAAAACCCATATCAAGCATACGGTCAGCCTCATCAAGCACCAAGAAATCCACATTTGAAAGATCGATTGTGCCTCTTTCCAGATGATCAAGCAATCTTCCTGGAGTTCCCACCACTACGTCTGCCTTGCGCAAGGCATCCATCTGTGGGCCAATCGAGACGCCACCATATACTGATGTCACATGTAATTTTTTCATCGAAAAATCAATCAATGAGTCCATTACCTGATTGGCAAGTTCTCTTGTAGGAGTTACTACTAAGGCCTTTATTCCTTTGCCTTTCTTGATGTTTTGGATTATCCCTGCTGCAAAAGCAAGAGTCTTACCAGAACCTGTGGCACTTTGTGCAATAACATCTTTTCCAGCCAAAGTAGGAGGGATAGACATCTCCTGTACTGTTGTCGGTGTATCAAATCCGTGCTTTTCCAAAGAAGTGAGCACTGTTCCTTTTATTCCTAATTCTTTAAAATTCATTTTACTGAGAAGAAAACACTAAGGTGATAGTGAATAGGTCAGAATTCCTTTGTGATTTCTTCAACCTCTGCTATTTATAAAACTTAGGGATATGAGTTTGTTTATAAAACTATGGGTTTTGGTCTTGATGAGTCTTTTTAAAAAGGCATCACTATGAAGGCTTTATTTGTAAGAAATCTAAGGTGATAGGGTGTTGCGTGCAAGGTTCGAAGAGATTGCTATCGAAACCTCTAGGGGAACCTCCTTTTAAAAAGAGACTAATCCGAAGTTGGAATTATTCGAAAAAGTTTTGGTTTAAGAAAAAAATCAATAATATGAATTGACTGTATAAAGGAGTTGTTTTGCACGGCTGTTCTCCTGGAAATGCTTCCTAACAGGCTCAATAAATGTATCTATGTAACCTGCTGTTGCGGTCTTAAGATCCATCGGATGGAGCTCCTTATTGACAAATGCCTTCTCCAGATCCTCGTATGAAGTGAATTCCATGTCACCACCGAACTTTTCCGGTCGCTTGACTACAAAGTTATCTGTCTTCTCAAATACTATATACTTACAGTAATCAAGCACAGGGTTGTCATCTGCTATACCTTCTGGGCAATAGGCTTTCTTGAATTTACGGTTTATATCCTCAGTTGTGTCAGTCATAAATATTGCAGTCTCTGGCTTGGACTTGCTCATCTTAAGTTCAACTTTCCTGTCGATTGCATTCATCCCTTCAGTCTCTTTGAACTGGAGTCCAAGTAGCATGTGATGGTGCAGGGCAATTGGAGGCCTTAATCCTATTTTTGGAAAGATATCACGAGCCAGCATGTTGACTTTTCTCTGGTCAATACCAAGCTGGGCTATGTCAGCATCAAGATGATGGATGTCTGCTGCCTGCATAAGCGGATACAAGATCTGAGCAGAAGGATTACTGGTATTCTCTTCTCTTCCCATAATCTGTCCGCATCTCATGACTCTTGATATTGTTGAATTCATTGAAAGCTTGAGAACTGTCTCCCAGTACTCAGGGGTATTATTGATGAAGTCAGATGCCCAGATAAACTCTACATTATCCATGTCAAGGCCGCAAGCATTCCATACTTCGATAAAGTATTCACCTACATTGCGAATCTTTTCCAGGTCACCTCCCATCTTGTTGTTTAGCATACCGAACCAGTCAGCAACATAGAACTTGAAATGGATACCTGCCTTAGTAAGCTTGTTCACTGTTATTGCACGAAGAAGACCCTGGGCGATGTGTATCCTTCCAGAGGGTTCAAAACCATCGTATGCTATAGGTCTTTCTTTCTCCTGCAGAAGTTTACGCAGTTCTTCTTCATTGATGAGTTCCTCTCCGACACTTTTTATGAGTTCAAGCCTTTCTTCAATATCCATTAATAAACACCTTATTATATGTAGTCAACAATCATTTATAAAATCTTTGACAGGAGCCTTGCAAGAAGCCTTTCATAGGACCTCATATTTGAAAGAGGGACTGTCTCTCCCACCTTATGGGCCATGTCAAGCAGACCGGGGCCAAAGATTATGGTCTGCATACCTAACTTGTTGTAATAATACATCTCAGTGAAAGCAGAGATGGTATGTATTGGTCCAAGAAGCTCTACTGCAGTTTTCAGAAAATCCGTCTCCACTACAGTAACAGGAGGAGTGAGATGATAAAAATCAGGTTTTGGAACATACCTTCTTATGAATGACGCGACCTTATCAAGGGTATCATGCGGTGATACTCTCACATCAACATAAGCCTTGGCACTAGCAGGTATTACATTGCTCTTGTTACCTGCCTGAAATATGTTAGTTGAGATGATGCTTTCAGGGAAACTTTCCTGAAATCCCTGGATCAGAGGGTCAAGAGCATGGATAAGCTCATGGACGGGATGGCCACCTTCCTCGTATAAGGCGGTATGACGCTGTTCAGCAGAAGTCTCATAATTGAATGGCGCAAGTCCGAACTGGGATGCAAAAAGCTTGAGGTCTGTGGGTTCTGAAAGGATGCACCACTTGAATTGCTCAAAAAGAGCCGGGTTTTTCATGCATGCCTTTGCTCCGTCAAGTGGGCCTTCCTCTCCTACTGTAATAAGAAGTGCCAGGTCCTTATAGTCCAGAAGGAGCTTTAGCATTATTGCAACGCCAGATTTCATGTCACTTGCTCCGATCCCATGGAGATGAGTCTCGTCAGTATATGCCTTATAGTGTGGTTCACTTGGAACAGTGTCTATGTGGCCAGCCATCAGAAGGCTCGGGATTCCTTTGGTTGCAAGGATGCACCAGCGACCGGTTTCCACAGGGATGCGCTTGAATGGAATATGATGATCATTGAGAAAAGATTCAATATATCCCAAGCATTCTGTCTCATTGCCTGTTACTGACTCTATCGAAATAATATCTTTTGCAATCTGAATCGCGTCCATAAAAAAAGGATAAGACCCCTTATTTATAACCTTGTCGTTACGAAAATAATAAATATGCTTAAATATTCTTCTCGGTCATGAAGCGAAAGGTAAACAAAGTCGGCTCAAATACGCTTACCGTAAGTCTCCCTAACCGCTGGGTAAAGTATCTTGATCTTAAACCTGGCGACGAATTAAACCTGTATGAGGATGGTATTCAACTTATCATTTCACCTGAAGATATCAATATAAATGATACGCTGGAGATGGATCTGTCTATCGATTCAGATGATAAGACTTATGTACGGTCCTTATTAGGAGCATTGTACCGCAAAGGGTATGATGTATTACATATCAGATATGAAAAGGAGGAAACATTCAGGATACTTCGTGACTGTGTAAATTACCTTATAGGCTTTGAGATCATGGAAACAAAACCTAATTTCTGTGTGATTGAAGGAATGTTAACTGAATCCGAGCAAGAGTTCCAGAATACATTGCATAAGATAGTCAATGTAGTAAAGACCTCGAGCCAACTTACCTTTGAGGATTATAATAAAAGCACATTTGAGCACTTGGATGACATGGAAGATTACAGGTATACTGCCTGGAAACTACGGGATTATGCAATCCGCATCCTGAACAAGAAAAAGATTTTCAGTGAGGTTAACAGCGCCTATGTTACAATCCTCTGGACACTTGAGAAGATTAACAGGGATTACAAACGTATCTACGAAGAATTGAATAATAAAGAGATCAATTATAGTGAAGATATCAAGAATTATCTTGGAACAGTAAATGAGTTCTTTCTTTATTTTACAAAGAATATCTCTTCTGATGAGATTGAAAAACTAAACAAGATACATCATAATTATAAAAAATATCTCAAAGAGGGAGCTTATCTGCTTGAGAAAAAACAAGAAGAAGTTGTAGTAATCCACTTACTCATGAATGTTGTAAATAGGATACAGGACATGTCATCAGCACTTTTTATCAAGAATCTAAAATGATATTCGCAGACATAGATGGAACACTTATTCACAAGGTAGATGGAGAAGGAACTAGGTCTGCTGGACCTGGAAGATTCATATCTGAGAAAACCATTTCACTCATCAACAAGATCAGGGAGGAGCATACCTTCATACTCATCACTGGGAGACGTAAATCTGGTTATGATGACATTGCAGACGTCATACCACATGATTATGCTATAATTGAACACGGAGGCCTGATCATGAGTGATGCCTATGATGCAGGGTGGCTCAGTAAGATCAAAGATACGATCGGTGAACCTGGACGTTATGCTGCGCCTCTTTGGGATTATGCAGACAAGCTCAGATCAGAAGGGTATGAGATTGATGCGAAGGGACGCTACGCTTCATTCAGAGTCTATACAAAAAAGGTTGGGCCAGTTCTGCCAAAATACACCTTAATTGTACTAAGAAGTAAGTTGGAAGAAGAGACAAGAGGGACGGGCATGAGAGTAATTGTCAATGAAAGCATGCTTGATATAATCTCCGCAAAAGCAGGAAAATCAAATGCAATCGACTATTTGCAATCAGGAAGATTTATTGCAATGGGTGACAATGCAAATGATGCTGATATGCTGGAGAAGGCATATTATGCGTTATGTCCGGGAAATGCACTGGATGAGATAAAGACTATTGTAAGTGGGCATGGTTATGTCTCACAGCATAAAGGGCATAAAGGAACTGAGGATGTATTGGAACATATCCTTAAGAATGATTATGTTTGAGAGAATCTTGCAAGAGGCGGCAGAAGTAATAATCAAAACAGCTGGCATGAATCAACAGAATGATTCATGGCACAAGGAGGACAATGATTCAGCAAGATCAATCGTCACTTCTACTGATTATAGTATAGAGAAAGCACTCATTGACCATTTTTCTACAGTACTACCTGACTATAGCATACTATCTGAGGAGAAAGGTTTCTTGAACAGAGGATACGACAAAGTGATAGTTATTGACCCTCTGGATTGCACTAAAGGTTACAAGGAGGGTAAGGATAATTATGGATCATTCATTGCGATTTATCAACAGGGAAAATGCGTTGCAGGAATGGATCTTCATATACCAACTAAGACCTCTTTTATAGGATCTGAAGAAAGATTCTATTCTAATGCATCTATGGAGAAAACTGGCGCATTTTATGTGGAGTTTGCCAGTGATGAATCCCTTAATAGGGAGATTGAAAGAAGGATGGCCGGGTTGGTGATGCCCATTGAAAGTAACGCGCATGTCCTAAACAAGGTGCGTGCATTTACTGGCTATTACGAAGGACTAGTCCATACACGTTGGTCGTATCATGACCTGGGTGCAGCACCATTGTTTGGAAGACTTACCGGCAGAAAGGTCACGGATGCACAGGGCCGTGAATTTGAGCCGATTGACTTTCAAAGAATATCAGAGCTTTATTCACAGACAAACAATGAGATCTATTCCATACCGGTTGTCATCGCTAAACCTGAATTACATGGAAGAATTATTGACATGATCAAAGATCTTTTCTAACTGCACCCTTCAATAGGGATGTTTACGCATTCAGTGCCGGAGCATTCATGAATAACAATCCCCTAATCATGAAGATTGAGAGTTCAGAAATTTTTCAGGATTTCATAAACCCGGGGGCAGAGCTGCTCCTTCATTCCCTCAATCTCTTCCATGCTGAACCACGCTACTTCCTCTGTATCCTCCAGTGGTTTGGGTTCACCTTTTTTGACTTCACCTCTGAAAATGATATACACTTTATTTTTACCGTCACCATGGCTTTGGACATATCCCGTGATTCTTACGGTGCAGCCCATTTCCTCTTCCACTTCACGAATGCAATTCTCTTCAAGTATTCCAACCTTGTTTTCAGGTGACTCAACCTTGCCACCAGGTATGGACCACAGACCTGGAAATACATCCTCTGACATTGATCTCTTCCCAAGAAGAAATTTTTTGTTGTTCTCTATAACAGCACTTGTTATTACCTTTACTTCATACATTGTATAACGCCTCGCATCTTTCTATTATCTGTTCATGTATTTGCTTTGGATCCTTATCTGCATCAAGGAGGATCAAATTCAATAATTCTTTGTCCACGCTCTCATAAGTCTGGACGAAATCTTCATAATAGTTCTCAATGTTTCGCTTACGGAATTCATACTTACCATTCCTCTGCTCGTTTCGATCAAGCAATACATGCTTTTCGCATTGCATCACAAAACAGAGGTTAGGAATGATGGTTTTTCTTTCTTTCCCCTGTAGATCCCTGAATCTCAACATATCCTCAAGACCAATCTCTTGTTCTCGTCTTTTGACAAAACAGCGGGATAATACTGATCTATCAAGTAATAGGTATCCTACATCTTTCCCTTGAGCCGCTAGTTGCTGTGGAAATATGGTATGGTAGGTGTCCCATATCTCCCCGGCAAGCTTGCGGTAGGCAATGTCCCATATGGCAGGGTCATAGTTCCCATTCTCATCAACCGCCATCAGATATGGCCTGAGTACCTGCCACCACTTGCTGTATGGGTCATCAATACTCTCATCCAGCCCTTTTCGTGAACCATCCGCCCGGTGTATGTGATAAGGAATACCCTGTTGGTCAAGATAGTTTGCAAATAACTCGAGTTGAGTCCCCTTGCCTGAGCGGTGCATTCCTTCAAAGCTAATTCTCCGTATCATTTTTGTATAAGACTCTCCGGCATCAGTCCCTGCAGGCCTTTCCCCAGGTGGAAAGGAAGCCTTATGAGCGGATTCATCTTCTTCAGCTGTGCACAGGCGGATTGATAGATTGCTGAGGTTATCAGTACTGCTGCTCCATGGGTGGAAAAGTCAGAGGTCATAGCTTCCCTTTTTCGTGTTCCGTGCATAGCTTCGATAAACTCGGTAAATCCCTTGGCACGGGCGTCTTCCTGGTGCCCCCTAGATTTTCCTTCCATTATGTTAATATTGAGATCCTTTATGGTGAATTTCTCCACGCTTTTTCCCCCAATCATCTTGGTATTCTTGTACACATAGATGTCAAGGTGATATTCGCTTCCAACTTCATACAGTCCTTGTTTCTTTTTTGGATCAACTTCCTTGGATTGGTATGACTGATAATGGATTGCCTGGAATGGTCCTTGCTCGATCACATACTGCTCGTGTCTTACCCTGCCGTTTCCCTTATAGAGGTCACGCCCTTTTGCTGTGACCCAGTCTCTTCTTGCAAACCCATTATGGGCAAGGTTCAGGGAGGCAACGGTCATGGTCTTATCTCCCTTCTTGAAGCATATATTACTGAAGGCATCGATCTCACCAAACCCTTTCATCTTTTCATTCAGTTCCCTTTGTGTGTACTTGTTTGTCTCCCAAAATTCCTGCTTACCAAAGAGATTCTCATAGTCCTCCAGGGTTATCTGTTGCATGAAGTCAAGGGGCCTGACGAACTGGGAAAATACTTCAATGTTATCATAGTACTTGTCATCGCCAAGCCCACCCTCAAGCATAAAGGGAACTATATCAAAGAAGTGATACCCTGAATGTGAACATTTTCCATAGCCCTGCATATAGGGGTGATATAGCTGATCAACTATCTCTGAGGGCATTCTCCATTGTCCATCGCAATGAAACGTCTGAATACTTGTAACAGGACAGCCAGTTTTCTCAAAGCATTCCCGTATTATTTCACGCACCTTCTTGAAGGCCGGATGGAACCTTCGTTGAGCCATCAGTGAAAATGAGAGGGATGAATTTTTTTTACGCGCCTCTCGGTACAGGATCTCAAGTTCAATGAAATCATTGATCAACTCCTCTGCTCTGCCTGATTCAGTAGAGATATTCTCATAGGTAGAGACCGGCTTATCCATGAGAATAGAGAGACCTCTCTTAAGTGCCCATTTAGCATACATAACATGAGTCAATGGTTCTGAAGCAATGATCACACCTTCAACCCCATATCGCTCTACTGCCTTGTCCAGGTGCCTTTCAACTTCGGGATGAAGTTTGTCGTAGCTCATGTGTTCTTCAGGAATGAGGTAACAATTAGTGCTTGCGTTTCTGTCTTTCAGGTATTGCCTGATGTCTTCTCGTTTTTTCTCAATATCAATAGCCAGTACCAACTGGAAATTTTTCTCTTCCTGGAATTTCTCAACCAAAGGGAAATATATCCTTTTTGCGTGTGGTCCAAATCCAATCAACATAATGTTCTTTTCCATTTTTCCCCGTAGCTCTGGTTACTGTTGGTGTAATCGGTATGAACTATATTGGCAATTCATTTTTCTATAAATCTCCGGTAAAAAAATGGAGATTTTCTTGGTTTAGTGTAAATCTTTCAATTTTATTGAAAACCCCCTTAATCCTTTGGTTCTATCATGCTTATCATTGACTCATCTGCCATAAATTCTTCACGTTTGATGTCATCGATTATGAAGTGCATGTCAATCTTGTGCAGATTAAAACGCTCTTCCAAATCTTCACGGAACTGCTCAAGCTCAAAGAGATTCTTGAAGACAACCTCTGCCATGTAGTCAAAGCCATTTGTGATCTTGTAAAGGGAATTAACATTCATGTGGGTCTGAAGATACTCTGCTGCTTTCAATCTGTCAGTCTTATCAAATTTCAGGGTAATATTTGCCCGTGTCACATATCCTAGCTTGTTGAAATCAATCAATGAAGTGTGTTTTTTTATGATGCTTTTCTCAAAATCCTTCAGCCTGTCAAATATTGTTGAGACAGGGATGCTGGTCTTCCTGCTGATCTTTGTCAGGGTCTCACGAGCATTTCTTCTGAAATGGGATAAGAGCTGTAATGTGTTGTCTTTCATCTTTTATACCTCACAAAAAAAAGGTAGTGCAAAGCACTACTTTTTGTATATACTTATGTATTGATTACTCTCGTCCAACCATTTCTGCAAAGGGTCTCGCATTGCTTGGTATACTGGGTCATCTCTACGCATTTCATCCATGCGTCTCAGTTCACCATGGTAATCCATTGGTTTTGGCCCATTTATTGGACAAGATCCTGGTGGGGGAACCATTGTTGGCGGTCGGTTGTACATTTTATCTACCTTCTATTCGGTTGTTTTTCCGGTTTAACTGTATATATTACCTACAAAATATAAATACTTTTACCAATTATAATTATTACTAGTATATACGTATATACCTAAAATCCTTTTCTTTTTTTGTCGTGTTTGCTTTGGATTGGTAATCTCTTCAGGATATCCCGACTAGTTTCAGTAAGGCGGAAATCCATTAAAAGTAGGTATTAGAAAAAAATCAACCTCTGGTTGATGCAAAATATTATATATTTTCAAAATATTATAGATAATATGGATCTGTCACTTCACCCAAGCAGTCTTGGAACGAAGTGTAGGGATTTGATTATCTTTGCCCTTTCAAAACGAAAGAATCTGGGAGCCAAGAAGCTGTTTAGGTATCTACAGGAAGAATTCTCCATACATTACAGTTATCAGGCAGTCCACAAGGCACTCAAAAAGATGGAGCGGGAAGGAATTGTCAAGTGCTATGAACGAGAATACTACATCAACCCGGAGTGGCGTGAGTATTTGAACTCGTTTCTTGGCTGCCTGAAAGAGAAAGGGGAAATAAATGAGAAGCATAATGCAGTACCAGTTGATTATTGCTTGCAGCAACTGGAAAGCACTGCTCATCGGTTCATACCTTTCTTCATGGAAGCCCGGCACGTGTCAGGGTTCAAGAAAGATAATGAAGGGAAGAATCATGTGACTTTAATGGATGAGAGAGGCAATGAAATGCGCTATTAGAAGACAGGGATATGTTTATATTGTTTTGAGGGACAGATACAGGCTATGAACTGCGTTGAGTATCTTACGCACAGACGAGAGCGGCATACCCAGATACTTTCTGAACATTCGGGAATAGAGCATCTCAAGGAAGTGGCAAAGAATCTGGACTATGTCATGAGTGTGCATACTGTGCATAACACGCAGGAAATTGATCTGAAGCATCATGATAATCTGCTCATGATGATGGCACAACCCAGTATACTGGGAATCACTGACCTAGAATATCGTGAAGTGACCAGTCAGACTCTTGATTTTGCCCGGCAGAAGCTAAATAACATGCATTCAGTGGCGCTCAAGAGCAGTGATCTCATGGACACATCAGTAGATTCATTTATCCGTATTTTTGCATCATGGTCAAATATCGTGGGCAGCTGTATCCACAAGAATGAGCTTGAGACCTTAACCAAGCAGATGCGAGATATCCAATTCGAACTTCAGCATTTGTGGTTCTATTTTGATCAGATCCGCAAAGGAATCAACAAAGCCTTTGAAAACGATGAAGATCTTTCGGCTATGTCCAGAATGCGTTTTCTAGCAGACTCGCAAATAGCTGTTTGCGCTT
>CAYYOI010000044.1:0-13644 GCA_964473285.1 uncultured Methanosarcinales archaeon
GCTGTTGGTTTTTTCTATTAATTCAGGAGTAGTTAAAACTCATCGGAGATACTGAGGCCTGAGTTTTTCGAAGAAATGATCTTCATCACTAAGTCCAGTATCTATGAAAAAATGCAAGTTGAGGAATAATCCCTTACTGGACCTCATTTCTAATTCCAGTAAATTGATTAGCACCGCAATTACAATAAGAAATAAGAAAGGTCATAGTTACAATTAATAGTTACTTATAGAAACTATAACATAGAAAATAAGATAGAAACTAAGCCCCCTCCGAGACTCGAACTCGGGATCTTTGCCTTACCAAGGCAACGCTATACCACTAAGCCAAGGGGGCTAATGCATACCGCATCCCCTGCAACCCATACAACCAGGGCTCAGGAGGTCTTTCATCGGTGTATTACAGCAAATCTCCTGCTTATCAGAGAGTTTTCCGCAGATATCACATCGAAATCGCTTTTCCATTTGAACAACAAATCCTCTCCTCTTTAAAAAATTTATTGAATTCCTGAAATAAACAAGATTTTACTGATTTCATTTCCTCGACGAGAAAATGGCTTTTTCCCTCAAAAAACAAAAAGCTTTATAAAATCTACGCTTTCCCTTCATAGAACCCCGCTTAGCTTAATGGCTATAGCGCTCGGCTGTAGGTAGTATTCGACAATCTCGGCGAGAATGGATGAAAAATACTCAGCTGAGACCGAGAGGTTCCTGGTTCAAATCCGGGAGCGGGGATTTCAAACCACAACCTTTATAAAAAGGTGCAAAATCACAATACACACGTGCCCTGGTGGTGTAGTCTGGCCTATCATGAAGCCCTGTCGAGGCTTCGACTCGCGTTCGAATCGCGGCCAGGGCGTATATGGGCCGGTAGCTCAGCCTGGATTTCCAATTCGGAAAGGGAATTAGAGCACCTGACTTTTAATCAGGTGGTCGCGAGTTCGAACCTCGTCCGGCCCATTATTTATCTATTTTGGGGTGAAAATGGCAAAGAAGGCTAAATTTGATATATCTAACCACGTTCTTGTTCCTAAACATGCAAAGTTAAGCGAGAAGGAGACCGAAAAAGTTCTTAAGAAATACAACATTCCAAGGGAAGGATTGCCCAAGATACTGGTCACCGACCCTGCAATTGCAGGATTAGGTGTTTCAGCAGGTGATATCATAAAAATCACAAGGGAAAGCCCTACCGCAGGAAAAATAGAAGTCTATAGGTGTGTTATCGATGGTAAAAGCAGTTAAATCCATACTGGGAAAGTATTTTTCCGAAAACTCCTTCGTGGAGGTTGACATTGAATCATTTAATGATTTTATAGATCATGAGATGCCAAAGATTGTAGAGGAGAACAAGATTCTTGAACCAACAATTATCCCGAGCAATGTGGATGATTTCAAGATAAGGTTCGATCGAATCTGGGCAGAGAAGCCAGAGATAATCGAGGCAGATGGTTCAAAGAAGAAGGTATACCCCTCTGAGGCCCGCCTCAGGAGACTGACTTATTCAGCCCCGGTCTACATTGAGGTTAGCGCACATATTAACGATGTCCAGAGGGAATCTTTTGTTACCCAGATAGGGAACATGCCTGTAATGCTTAAGAGCAAGTATTGCCATCTGAACGGCCTTTCAAAAGAAGAACTCATGAAGCATGGAGAGGATCCTTATGATCCAGGTGGATATTTCATAATCAACGGAACAGAAAAGGTACTGATCGATATAGAAGACCTTGCACCGAATATATTCATGGTGCACAAGCAAAACACTGGTCCTTCAGAATACGTAGGAAAGATGTTCTCTGAGCAGGGTTCATTCAAGATTCCCCATACAATAGAGAAACTTAAGGACGGTATATTTTATCTGACATTTACACGTGTTAAACGTATACCTATGGTTATCATTGTTAAGGCACTGGGCCTCATCAAGGATGAGGAGATAATGAAGAATGTATCATCCGAACGCCAGTATGATGATGTTTTGGTGAACCTTTACGAGTTTGCTGATCTGAAGACCCAGGATGATGCTCTTGACAAGATAGCAAAAATGATTGGCATCACCCAATCAAAAGACATAAGGGTTGAGCGTATAAGAGAGATCCTTGACAGGTATCTTCTCCCTCATCTTGGTATGGATGAGGATGCAAGGATATACAAGGCATACAATCTTTTGAAGATGGTCAAGAAATATATAGGCGTCTCAAATGGAGAATTGCCTGTTGATGACAAGGATCATTATGGGAATAAGAAACTGAAACTACCGGGAGATCTTCTGGCAGACCTTTTCATGGTCAATCTCAAGGTGCTTATAAGCGATTTGCTCTATAACTTCCAGCGGATTGTAAAGAGAGGGAAGTTCCCTTCCATAAAGGTGATTATCCGGGATAAGCTCCTCACACAGAGGATATACAGCTCGATGGCAACAGGAAACTGGGTTGGTGGAAGGAAAGGTATAAGCCAGCGTATTCAGAGGATGAATTTCCTGGATACAATGTCAACTCTCCAAAGGGTTGTAAGCCCACTCTCCGCAACACAGGAGAATTTCCAGGCAAGGGAACTGCACTGTACTCATTACGGCAGGCTTTGCCCCTTGGAGACACCAGAAGGGTCTAACATCGGCTTGCGAAAGAACCTTGCATTGCTTACCAGTGTATCAAAGGATGCAAAGGAGAAAGAGACCTTGCAATCACTGAAAAATCTTGGTTTGAAGGTAATAAAATGACTGAAGCATATATTGACGGAAAATTTGTGGGGTATGTAGACAATCATGAGGATTTCCTCAGCCAGGTAAAGGCTGAACGGCGAAAAGGGAACATAGATAATAGTATTAACATAAGCTATGATGAAGTCACTGATGAGATAAAGATATACTCGAAAAAAGGACGTGCACGCCGCCCTCTGGTGGTCATAAAGGATGGAATATCCCAGCTTACAGAGAATCACATAAAGCAGCTTGAACGAGGAGAGCTCCAGTGGAAGGACCTTGTGAATAATGGTATAATTGAATACCTTGATGCAGCAGAGGAAGAGAACTCACTGATTGCTTTCAAGGAAGAGGATCTCACACCAGATCACACCCACATGGAACTGACTCCTTTTGCGATGATTGGTCTTGCCTGCGCCCTTGTGCCTTTTGGAAACTTCAATACAGGCCCAAAACTCAATGCCGGGACAAAGAACCAGAAACAGGCAATAGGTTTCTATGCAGCAAACTATTCTTACCGTATGGACATGGACGTGAGCCTTCTTCATACTCCGCAGGTACCTATAGTGGAATCAATAATGCATGATATATCAGACTATGAGAAGCATCCCTCAGGGCAGAATCTTACTGTTGCAATCCTTTGCTACAAAGGGTATAATATGGAGGATGCAGTCCTTATCAATCAAGGCTCAATTGAAAGGGGAATAGGGCGAAGCTCATACTACCGTCCGGCAATTGTCGAGGAACTCCGTTATTCAGGAGGTCTTACAGACAATATTGTTGTACCTGATAAGGATGTGAAGGGTTATCGTTCAGAAAAGGACTACAAGTTTCTTGAAGAGGATGGTCTTGTTTTTCCTGAAGCAGTTGTAGCAGAAGGTGATGTTATAATAGGTAAGACAAGTCCTCCCCGTTTCTTGAGCGGCATGGACGAATACAGTCTTGCATCCAACACTCGCCGTGAATCTTCTTTTGCGATGAGTCACGGTGAACAAGGAACTATTGATTTTGTGCTTCTTACAGAAAACGAGGAAGGAAATAAGCTTATTCAGGTCCGGATCCGTGATCAGCGTATCCCTGAGATTGGTGATAAGTTCACTTCCCGTCATGGACAGAAAGGTATAATTGGTATGACTGTTCCCCAGTCAGACATGCCTTTCAGCGCTTCAGGTATTGTCCCTGACCTTCTGTTCTCACCTCATGGGATCCCTAGCCGGATGACTGTGTCTCACCTGCTTGAGCTTATTGCAGGAAAGACAGGTGCGCTTTCAGGAAGAAAGATTGATGGTACCACATTCCATTCAGAGATGGAAGAGGACCTCAGGCGTGAACTTGCAGACTTAGGATTCAGGGAAACCGGGACTGAGACAATGTACAACGGTGTTACCGGTGAGCAGTTCTCAGCAAAGATATATGTTGGAAGCATGTATTATCTAAAGCTCAAGCACATGGTTGCGAACAAGATGCACTCCAGGGCTCGTGGTCCGATCCAGCTTCTTACCCGTCAGCCTACAGAAGGCCGGGCAAAAGAAGGGGGTTTGCGGCTTGGAGAGATGGAGAAGGATACATTCGTTGCACACGGAACATCCTTGCTTCTTAAGGAAAGGTTTGATTCAGACAGGACAGTTGTTCCTATCTGTGAATCATGCGGCCTTACCTGTGTGCATGATGAGTATAAGGACAAAAAATATTGTCCGGTATGTGGCGATAACGTTGACGTGAGCAATATCGAGATAAGCTATGCATTCAAATTGCTTCTCGATGAGTTCAAAAGTATGGGCATATATCCAAAGCTAGTCTTAAAAGACAAATATTGAAGGGTTAAAATGGCTGAAGAAGGCGATCAAAATATAGAACAGGGCGATCAGATCCAAAAGGAGATTGCAGAAGAGGAGATGTCGGCAGGAGTCGAAGAGGATGAAGTTATTGAGGAGTCTGCTGGATCTGAGAGCGAGATTGTTGAAGACCGGATGGAGGTCTATAAGGAATACATCTACAAGCAGGTGGATCAGATTGAATTTGGGATGTTTTCCCCTAAATTCGTCCAGAAGATGGCTGCTGCAAAAGTGGTCACTCCTGAACTTTATGATAAAGAAGGATACCCTGTTGATGGTGGATTGATGGACATCCGGCTTGGAGTCATTGACCCGGGCCTCAAATGTAAGACTTGTGGATCAAAGCTTAAGGAATGCAATGGCCATTTTGGTTATATTGAACTTGCAAGACCTGTAATCCATATAAAATACATTCCTGTTCTTCTGGCATTGCTAAGGACAACATGTCGTGATTGTGGAAAAATTCTTCTGCCTGAATCCAGGATGGAAAGCCTCAGGGAGCATTTCTCAACCCTTCCTAAGGAACAGGATAATTTTGATACCAGGCGAAAGATAATCAAAGAGATGGTCACCAAGGAAAAGATCAAATCAAAATGCCCTCATTGTAAAGCGAAACAATATCCTATTACAATAGAGAAACCAACTACCCTGCTCGAGAACGAAAAAAGGATTAATCCTATAGAGATAAGGATAAGGCTTGAGAAGATACCTAACGAGGATCTTGAGGTGTATGGCATAAACAAAAAGGTAATGCGACCGGAATGGGCAGTTCTTACTATCATGCCAATACCCCCTGTAACAATGCGCCCATCAATCACCCTTGAATCAGGTGAAAGATCAGAAGACGACCTTACCCATAAGTTAGGGGATATAGTAAGGATCAACCAGCGTCTTTTTGAGAACATAAATGCAGGCGCACCAGAGATTATAATTGAGGACCTTTGGGATCTGTTGCAGTATCATATAACAACATATCTTGATAATAATGTAGCACAACTGCCTCCTGCAAGACACAGGAGTGGTCAGCCACTTAAGACACTGACCGAAAGGATAAGGAGCAAAGAAGGCCGTATCAGGCACAACCTTGCAGGAAAGAGGACAAACTTTTCTGCTCGTACAGTTATCAGTCCTGATCCAATGCTGGATATCAACGAAGTTGGTGTTCCATCCGAGATGGCAAAGAAACTGACAGTGCCAGAGGTAATCAATGAATGGAACCTCCAGTACCTCAAGAAATTTGTGGAAAGGGGTCCAGACAATTATCCTGGTTCCAATTACGTCATAAGACCAGATGGAAAGAGAAGGCGTATCACTGATGAGACAAAGGAAGTAATTCTGGAGGAGCTTCAGCCAGGCTACATTGTCGAGCGTCATCTTCTTGATGGCGATATATCACTCTTCAACCGGCAGCCAAGCCTTCACAGGATGAGTATGATGTGCCATCGGGTAAGGATACTTCCAGGAAGGACCCTTCGGATCAATCCTGCGGTATGTCATCCATACAACGCAGATTTTGATGGTGACGAGATGAACCTTCATATTCCTCAGACAGAGGAAGCAAGAGCTGAAGCAGAGATCTTAATGGACGTCCAGACCCAGCTTATCAGTCCAGGTTTCGGGCTATCGATCATTGGTGGTATCCAGGACGTTATCTCCGGCAATTACATGCTCACCAAGAAGCTTCTTGACATGGACCGTTCAGAAGCAGTTGATATCCTGATCTCAGCAGGTATAAAAGACCTAGCAAGGCTTCCGAATAAGAAGAAGATCTCAGGCAAGGATGTATTTTCAATGGTTCTTCCTGAAGATTTCTATTATGAAGGAACATCAAAAGCAGCAGATGAGAAAGGAGAGCATGAGGTTGTGATTGAGAAAGGAATGCTTAAAAAAGGGATAATGGACAAGAGCAATCTTGGAGAAGGAGCAGGAATGTTGCTGCGTACTATCCATAAGAAGTATGGTCCGGAAAAGAGCCTGATTATTCTAGGTAATATGGTTCGTCTTGGTATTGAGGTACTTACCAAGAAAGGATTTACAGTAGGAATCTCTGACACAGACCTTCCAAGCGACATAAGGCAAGAGGTAAATGAAGTCATCTCAAAGGCTTATGAGGATGTTAAGGCTCTTATTGAGGATTTCAGGAATGGTGACCTGAAGTCTTATCCAGGAAGGACAGAACAAGATACTCTAGAGTTAAAGATTCTGGAACTACTCAACAAGACAAGGAACAAATGCGGTAACATCGTACTTGAGAATGCGGATAAGAATACCCACCTTATCATGATGTCTGACTCAGGCGCAAGAGGAAACCCAATCAACCTAGCTCAGATTGCAGCAGTTGTAGGGCAGCAGGCTATGCGTGGAGGCCGGATCTCAAAAGGTTATAGGGGTAGAACTCTTCCTCACTTCAGGAAACATGATCTTGGCGTTGATGCTCATGGATTCATCAGGAATGGGTTCAAGAAAGGGCTTTCTCCTCATGAATTTTTCTTTGGAGCAATGACTGGAAGGGACAGTCTTATGGATACTGCACTTAGAACACCAAAAAGCGGATATCTGTATAGGCGATTGGCAAATGCACTTCAGGACCTTAAAGTGGAGTATGATAATACAGTACGGGATGCAAGCCAAAAGATTGTTCAGTTCAGGTATGGGGATGACGGTATAGATGTATCCAAGTCTGAAAACGGTGTAGTCAATGTTAAAAGAATAATACAGGAAGTCCTGCACGGGTGAATATCATGAAAGATCTTTTCAAAGAATATGAAACAAAACTGAATGCTAAGATAATTCAGGAAATAAAGGATAATGTTCCACCAAAGATATCTGAGAAAAAACTCAGAGAGATTCTTGAAAGGACAGTAGAAGAGTATAATGACTCCCTTGCAGAACCTGGCGAAAGTGTAGGTATTGTAGGGGCTGAATCTATAGGAGAACCAGGTACCCAGATGACCCTGAACACTTTCCACTTTGCAGGTGTCGCAGAGATGAATGTCACTGTAGGTCTTCCAAGGATAATCGAGATTCTTGATGCAAGGGTAGCTATCTCAACCCCTATGATGGAGATTTACCTGAAATCCCCATACAACAAGGGAGAGAATATCAGGCAGCTTGCAATGCGTCTTAAGGAGAATACCCTGCATGATGTTGCAGAAGAATTCCTGATAAATATAGTTGATGCAAGCATTGAGGTTACAATCAACTCAGAAAAGTTGGGTGAGTTAGGTCTTGACCTCAAAGGCCTTGCAAAGATACTTGAGACTTCCCTAAAAGATACGGTTGTAAAACCTGTAGAGAAAAGCCTTGTAATAAAACCAAAGAAAAAGGAGAGCCTTAATCAGCTTTATAAGCTAAAAGAGCTTGCAAAGAAAAGTTTTATCCGTGGTGTCAAAAAGATTACTCAGGTTCTTCCAGTAAAGAAAGACAACGGAGAATATGTTATCATGACTGCAGGCACAAACCTCAAGGAAGTCCTTTCTATGGATGAGGTTGATTCTACCAGGACAAAATCCAATGACATACATGAGATAAACAAGATTCTTGGTGTAGAGGCCGCACGTCAGGCTGTCATAGATGAGATCTACAGCGTGATAGAATCACAAGGTCTTAATGTGAATATACGCCACATAATCCTTTGTGCGGACACAATGTGTACAACAGGTTCAGTGCTTGGTATAACAAGGTATGGTGTAATAAACGAGAAAGCAAGTGTGCTTGCAAGGGCATCATTCGAGACTCCTATAAAGCACATCGTCAATGCTTCATTGAAAGGCGAGGTTGATCCTCTTTCCTCAGTGGTTGAGAACATCATGCTGAACCAGCCGGTACCACTAGGGACAGGATTGCCTAAGCTTGTCACAAAAATAAAGTGAGGGGATTACAATCGCAAAAAACACAACAGACGAAAACATTGAGTATATCAGGAAGAATTTTGGTACCATGATAATTGGTGCTGATGAGACAGAGAAAGCCCTGAAACAGGGTAAGGTAGAGACACTATACCTTGCTGCTAACTGTCCTAAGGAATTGAAAGAGGACCTTATGAGATATGCAGAACTTGCAGGATGTCAGGCAATATCCTTGAATGAATCAAATGAAGAGCTTGGTGCTATCTGCAGGAAACCTTTTTTCATATCAGTTCTTGCGGTCAGAAAAGATGAAAGTCAAGTTTGATAGTGAGCTTATCCGCTCTATCTCTTTTATCCAGAGCGTGACCAGAACCAGTGTCAAGGACTGTATAGAAGAGGACAACACCCTTGTTGTAATCGTTCCTCAGGAGGACGTTAGCAAGGCAATAGGAAAGGCTGGCCAGAATGTAAAGAAACTGGAACAGTCTTTAAAGCGAAAGATTAAAATAGTGGGGTTTAATCCTAACCACATACAATTTATAAAGAACCTCATCTTTCCTTTAAAAATATCCGACGCGATTGATGAGGAAGGCACAATAACTCTTGTGCCGGTTGATAGCCGCAATCGGGGTTATCTGATTGGACGTAATGGATGCAAACTACGATGGCTTGAATCTGTAGTCAAGCGATATTTTCCAATCAAATCAATAAAAGTGAGCAAGTGAATCATAATGGGTAAAAAATCAAACGGAATTAATGCTGCAACTAAACTGAAGAAACGCAGGACAGACGCTTTATGGCTAAACAAAGGCTATGTTAAGCGAACACTCAATTTGAAAGAGAAATCAGATCCCCTGAGAGGAACCTCCCAGGCAAAAGGCATAGTGCTCGAAAAGATTCAGCTCGAAGCTAAACAGCCTAACTCAGCAATGAGGAAATGTGTCAGGGTACAACTTGTCAAGAATGGTAAGCAAGTCACAGCTTTTCTGCCTGGTAACGAGGCAAGGAAGCTTGTTGATGAGCACGACGAGGTAGTCATCGAGTGTATCGGTGGTAAGATGGGTCGTGCAAAAGGTGACGTTCCTGGAGTCAGATGGTGTGTAATCAAAGTGAATGATCAGTCCCTGGATGCATTGCTTAAGGGTAAGATCGAGAAAGCAAGGAAATAAGGTGTAATAATGACAGACGTAAAAGCATTCAACAGATGGGATGTATCAGAGATTAAAGTGACTGATCCAGGACTTGAAAGATACATAACCCTAAAGCCTCGGATTGTTGTAAAGACAGGCGGGACCTATGCAGGAAACAAGTTTCACAAGTCAAAGGTTTTTATTGTAGAAAGGCTAATCAACCGTCTTATGGTCTCAGGACACAAAGGTAAGAAGCATCTTATCAGTTCCGGACATAATACCGGCAAGTCCCAGCTTGTAATGGATACAGTTGAGAAATCATTTGAGATAATCGAAGCAAAGCTTAAGACCAACCCTGTTGAGGTTTTTGTAAAGGCACTTGAGAATGCTGCTCCAAGAGAAGAGGTTGTCGCTATTGAGTATGGTGGCGCCCGTTATCCTAAAGCAGTAGAGTGTTCACCTCAGCGACGGATTGATTTTGCACTTCGTACCATGGTCCAGGGTTCCTACCAGAAATCTTTCAACTCAAAAAGAAAGATTAAGGATACCCTTGCAGACGAGATTATAAACGCCTATAATCTAAGCCCTAATTCAGTTGCAATCTCAAAGAAGAATGAGCTTGAAAGACAGGCAGACTCATCCAGGTAAATTTTTATTTATCTATATCCAGATAATTTTTTTCTTATCTATATATAATATTAAATAATTCAGTCTCTTCAGCAGATAGGGTCCTTTATATTCCTTCTCAATATTTCGATAAGCAACAAAGCAGTCTAAACCTTTCTGTAAACTTATATCCTTTCTGGCTTTTTACATGAGTGCTGATGCAGCCATTGGTTATTTTAATATCTCCTGCCTATTCTTTTGTTTCTTATTCTGTTGACTTCTGCAGATTCATATCTTGCCATTCTATAATAATAGGTGCATCTTTCTTCGTCAAAAACTGGATGTCCGTTTATATAACAATAAGCATACCTTCCATCCTTTATTTTTCCTAGTACTTCAAATTTTTTGGCTAAACTAATTTCTTTTTCTAGTTCATCTTTCATTGTGGACCCTATTTTTTACTTTCCAGTAGGACAAATATATAAACTTTTTTAAGAATCAACAGATTCGTGGTACAATTCTTCCGCTTGGCCTGGAAAGGACCCTGGTTCCAATTTTTGTTTTCATGACTATTTCTTTCCTAGTAATCTCCCCGATAACCCTCATATTTTCAAGCTTTTCGCATATTTTCTCAGCATTCTCTTTTTTAGCGACACAAATAAATCTTCCCTCACACGCAAGCTCATAAACATTGAGCCCAAGCATCTGTGTCACAGCATTCACTTCCTTTTTTATGGGCACTAAAGATTCATCAACTTTTATCCCGCATCCAAAACGATCACCTATATCATACAATGCTCCTGAAAGACCTCCTCTTGTAGGGTCCTTGGCAATCTTGATAAGTCCTTTGATCTGTTCCAGCTCTGTAAATACTGGTTTTGAATCAGTCACTAAATCAGTCTCATAATCAAATCTTTCTGAAAGGAGTGCTACTGCATGGTCACCTATACTGCCGGATACCATCAATACATCTCCTTCTTTTGGGGCATGGTTAAGCAATTCTTCTTTCTTACAGATCCCTACCCCCGAAGTGTTGATCAGCATACCTTCAACCTTTCCCTTCTCTATCACTTTTGTATCGCCTGTTACAATTGGCACTCCTGTTTCTTTAGTGAGTTTCCCTATTGTCTTCATGATATTGTCCAGGTCTTCTCGTAAAAACCCTTCCTCTATTATAAGGCCCAGGCTCATCCCTTTTGCTTTTGCTCCCATGACTGCCAAGTCATTCAGGGTTCCGCACACCGCAAGATCCCCTATGTTCCCACCTGGAAAGAAAAGTGGCGAGACAGTATAAGAATCTGTAGTAAAGCAAAGGTAAGAGTCTCCTATATCAAGGAAAGCAGAATCATCATCAGTACCCATCCATTCTCCGGAATCAGAAAAAAATCTTTTGAACCTTAATATAAGTTCATTCATCTCCTTTCCGCCTGATCCCTCTGAGATTTTTATTCTATCCATTGTACCTGTAAGCTATCTGGCAGCTTCCTTCTTCTGAGACCATGCATGCTCCCTGCGGGTTTTCAGGGTTGCATTTCTTTTTGAATAAAGAGCATTCCCGCGGATCCATCCCCTGAAGAACCTCTCCGCATCTGCAGGCAGGGTTTTCCTTTCCTTCAATTCTCTCGATAAGTTTTTTGTACTTTTTCTTTGCATTCAATCTATCATCTCTCACCTCAAGACCTGAATCTGGTATGATTCCAAGCCCTCTCCATTCGCTGTCTGTTTTTTTGAAGTACTTTTTCATCCTATCCTGTGCGATATGGTTTCCCTCTCTTGAAACTGCTTCCGGGTATCCATTTATCACTCCTGTCTTCTTATTTTCTATCATGTTTGTAAGTAGATATATGCTTCTTACCATTTGCTCAGGGCTAAAACCACTTATTACCTGGGCAGTCTTCACTCTCTCAAATTCCTTTTCTCCTATTATGGTTGCAACATGTCCTGGTGATATGAACCCATCAATCTCTTTTGCCAGTATTTCCATTGCTTCAGGTATGGTCTTATGTACTGAATAAACACATATATCATTTTCAAGAAGGAAAGTGGTCATTGGGGCTGTAGTCTCAAAACCAATTCCAAAGAAGACAATTTCAGGGTATTCCTCTTTCATCCGGATCACTTCTTCTGCAGAATAGACCGTAAGCACGATTGCACCTGTACGTCGTGCATCGTCCAGTGTTCCCTTGCTTCCTGGCACCCTCAGCATATCTCCATATGTTGCAACCGGAATCCCTTTATTTGCGATTTCAATCATGCAATCAATATCTTTTTGAGAACTCACGCATACCGGGCATCCTGGTCCGGATATAAGGCGTATGTTTTTTGGTATGGCATCCCTTATGCCATATTTCATGATAGTATGTGTATGTCCTCCACATACCTCCATCAAAGTCATCTTTCTTGAAGCCTTTATCTCTTTGAGTATATTATTCAGCATTTTCAAGAAGTCTTTTTATCTCTTCAATATTTTGGAGTGCTTGTTCCTCTTCAACGATTTCAATTGCAAATCCTGCATGGATTAAAACATAATCTCCGACAGATGCATCAACCATATCAAGACGTGTCTCTTTTCTGACACCGCCATAGTCTACATATGCAGTATTCCCTTCGATATTCTCTATTTTTGCAGGTAGTGCTAGACACATCCAGATAAACAAAGCATAACCTATATAAATTATTTCCCTTTTAGGATATTGATGATTGCAATAATAGGCTATGGGAGTGAGATTCGACATGATGATTATATAGGGATATATGCTGCACGTCATATCCAGAAAAAATTCAAGGATTCAGTCCATGTATATGAAGGATACAATTCAGTGGACCTTTTGATGCTTTTTGAACACTATACTGAATTATTCATAATAGATGCAGCATTTCTTGAGAAGGATGTTGGGGGGTTTGTTAAGGTTCCTGTAGAAGAGTTGAATATCCCGGATGATACCTCTTTTGCTTCTCATGACACTAATTTCAAGCAATTATTACCTCTTGCAAGATCCATGGGTTATAAAATACCCAGGATTACTTTTTATCTTATCCAGCCATCTGTTCTTGAGATTGGTGAGGGTTTCTCACCTGAACTACAAAAGAAGATACCTGAATTCTTAGAATATCTGGAAAAAGAGGTCAGTCAAATCCAGAAAGGATCCTTGGAATAAGGCAAAGCATATATACGTCCATGAAAGAGAATAAGATGGCAGGGTGGTAGACTCTTAAATCATTAAATTTTAAGTCCCTTAGCAATAATTCACGGCCTATAAATCACCCTAAGGATAAGTGTCTAGGATAAACTTTCTTACTAGGAAAGGTAGAAATCTTTTAGTTGTCTCTTTCACTAGAGGTATTGTCTCCATACTAATCTCTATGATGCTCATAAAATAATCTCTTTTTTTAGGTATAATTGCACATTCCGTACCCCCTATTGAATAAAATTATGTTTTTTGACATTGTTGATTTAAAAAGAAATAAATATAAGTTACTCTAACATATCTAGAGTGAACTTATGAAATGTCCAAGATGCAATAGCCAATCAA
>CAYYOI010000045.1:0-13425 GCA_964473285.1 uncultured Methanosarcinales archaeon
TTTGCTAACTTTCCTTAGGCTGGAAGCCTAAAGCAGATTTTTTAGAAAAACTCGCCACTATTCTAATATGTTTTATAAGCCCTTTCCACTTCCTGGACAGGATCAGGAAAATTTTCCTTTTGGAGATAAACAAGATAATTAATCATGGAAATTATCCCGTTTATATCTGCCTGTTTTCTGAAGTTGTGCGAGACCTGAGATATTTGTCTGGATGATAGCTTCTCATTCTTCCATAAGGAGAATATTCCTGATAGGTCGTTATTATTTATCCTTTCAAGCATATCAAGTGATTCCTCCATGTAAAATTCCCTGATTATGGCTCCTGCATCTGCAAGATCATACAACTTTCCCATGCGAGTCCCATATTCTTTACTTTTGGCGAGTAACTGATCTGCAGGCGCCTCACTTGTTATATCACCAGCCTTGACTTGTTCATAAAAAGAAGAATATCTTTCAATCTCTGGGGCAAATGGATCTGTAAAAATGCGCTGCAAAAAGTTCTTCTCATGCCAGAAGGTTCCTACAAGGTATGCTATTGACTGCATATCTTCAAAGTCACATTCCAGAGGAGAATAGTGGCTGCGATATTTAAGAAAAGATGCCTTGTTTGCCTCATATACATAAAAATCCATAGTCTCGACTAAGTCTCTTATCTTGTGCTCTGCTCCAAGGTTCTGGACTTTTTCTTCAGCCCTTATATCGCAATAGAATGCAAGCTTTGAGTCAAACATCGTAGTTGGGAGAGCTTTACTGTCTTATAAAGTATTCCAAACTGTTGCTACTGATAAGGGAGTTATAATTAATGTTCCAAAGTTTATGCTTATACTAAAATCCTGAGAAATGCAACAAAAAACATTCTTATCAAATGGATGCTTCATCAACCCAAATCCCTTTCTCATGCTTATGATGGAGAAAATAGTCTTTTATCGTTGTGAACACTGAAATTGCCAGGATTCAAAGGTATCTCTCATGAGCCTGAGATACTTCATGATTGGGGTTGGCAACATACGGACCGATAGCCCGCAGGCTTCCTTTATGAGTGCGGTCTGATAGGCTTTACCAGAAAGGTGTTTTCCCAGGATGCTCTTATAGGCGCGCCACCTAGTACCATCCCGAAGGTTCTGATAGGCAAGATTCGTATCATGGATCCTGTAGATGGTGGAGATGGTTGCAGAAACAGCATGATCCAGATTTTTTTCTGCTAAGGCCTTTGCTGAACGTAGGGCGATGTCCCAATCCTCTGCGGAAGTGAGATTCTCATCAAATCCGCCCACCTGTTGCATGAGTTCTGTCTTCCAGAACATTGTTGGGTAGGGAATGGGCTTATGCTGAAGAAGACTCTCAAATAGATTATCCTCAAAAGAATAAGCTGACTTTCGACGTATAAAATCCTGATCCTCATAGAGGACCAACATGTCGGTGTATGAGAACCATACATCCTTTTCCTGCATCAATCTTTTCCTCATCTCAATGCTGTATGAAGTCAGGATGTCGTCTGAATGACAAACAGTGATGTATGCAGGATCAAGCTGAAGTGCCTTTTCTATCCCCAGGTTCATGGCCGAACTTGAGCCACCGTTCTCCTTACTATAGACCCTGAGGTGATCATTTTTCTCTGCCAGCTTTTCAAGCCATGAAAAGGTATCATCGGTACTGCCATCATCAACCACAATATGGTAAGTTGGCTCTGTCTGAGCTTTGACTGAGAGAATTGTCTGATAAAGTTTCTCCTGCCGCTTGTTTTCATGGGTGCAATATGTCGGCGTCACTACTACTGTATCCATATAAACCGAAAACAAGGCTCCCTTTAAAAGCATTGTTGCCTTCTACTATCGAACAGTGACCATTTTCAGAAGGTATTCAATCAAATAGAGGCCTGTATCCAAAACATGATAACTCCTTCTCGATATCAGCATAGGTTTTGCCACAGAGCATGCCTCCTGCAATAAAATCCTCATGGGTCACATCTGCAAGGCAGAAGTCAGGAATCTCAAAAGCGCTCTTTTCTTCTTCTGTTGCAAACTCGAAATCAACCAAGGCTAGACCTTCAAGTGCGTCCTTGAATACATCAATCTCTGCAACATGGCCTTTATAGTGATAGCGGTAGCGTATTTTCCTGAGCTTTTTACCTTTTATATCACTTAGTGCCAGGTATTCTTCAGGAGAAAGGTTGATTGTCTGTTCTTCTTGAATGGATGCATCGCCATCAATCGAGGTTTTCTTGGTTAGTTGGTACTTATCGCTTTTCCTGAGCCTAAGAACAGGGTGTCTTGTCAAGGGAAAATAGGTGTCTATTACCTCTGTATATTCACATCCTGAAAGGTCAGGGATGTACCTTAAAAGGAATGTCTTTTCAAGCTCAATCATAAAGGCTTTAGGTATGCTCTAATTTATAAAAGTTAAGAAATAGTTCCAGGACTGTTCTAAATCGTAATTAGGGCACAATAATAAATAGTTCCATGACATTAAGATCACTGGACATTTGCGTGTGAGCTATATAAAGGTTCATTCTCTTAGAATTTTCATGAATTACGCTGAAAGAGTCTATTGGAACCAGCAAAGTTACGGGTCTGCAATCCGTATACCAAAGAACCTATTGCGAGTTGTGCTTTCAGTGCTGTGCATCATAACACCTGCAACGAACTGGATGCTTCCATTCGTTTTCAGGATAAAGGATTTGGTTATCAGGTATTAAAATAACAAAATTCTCACTATGATTGAAATAGTGAATCTCTCCATAAATGGTTAGATATTACGGATTCACAATATTGATAGCAAGAATTTTGAACATGAAAAGCTGAAGTGCGGAGTTTTAAACACACGCATGAAATCATCAAGAAGCTTTACAGAAAGAAATCTATTTGAAATAAGCAAACAGAGCATAGGGAACTGCAAAACGATTGAAATCAAGTATTTTCTCATACCCCAGATGGTCAAGTGCTTCACATATACGCTTTATTGATTTAATATCCTCTTCTGGTCTTTTCTTTGGTGCCTGGAAGAGCAGTGCTTCATAGTCAAGAGTTCTTGCAACATCCAACTGGGAAACGACAACTTCTTCGTATCTTACAGGAACAGGGGACCTAAAATAGGTGGATGCAATCTTTTGAGTAGTGTAAAGATCCTTTATCTCAAAAGGAGAATCATCAAATAATTCATCGATTATCCTGTAAGGATCCTTGGGATTAGGCTTGAGAACTCCGAACGGAGGAAGATCCAATTCTGCCTCAATATTATTCTGAGCACAGAATTCTTTTGCTGAACTGAATGGATGAACAACAAGGGTTCCAAGATGAGGCCCTTGTAGAGAGACATGATTGTATTCTTTGCCATTCTTTTTCTTGAGATATGTCTGATACATATCCCGTAGGATTCGGATATATTTTATAAACCTTGTGTGATAAAAATTAATCTATGAGTAAAGACATTAAAAAAGCTTTTAAATTCCGGATTATATATTCTTGTTATGAAAATTGGGCTTTGTCTTGGGAGTGGAGGATCCAGAGGGATTGCACAAATAGGTATCATCGAAAAGCTAATTGAAAAAGGTTTTATAATCAGCCAGGTTTCAGGGGCAAGCATTGGAGCACTTATTGGGGGGCTATATTGTACAGGCAGCCTTGAGAGGTTCAAGAAGGATCTCTTCAGCATGACAAAACGCGAGATTTTTTCTTATGTAGACCTTGTATTCCCTAAGTCCGGATTTATACATGGCAAAAAAGTGATGGCCTTACTTGAGAGATATATACCTAAAGGCACAAGGATAGAGGACTTACCTATCCCCCTTGCAATAGTTGCAACAGACTATAACCAAGGAGAACAAGTGGTCTTTAGACACGGCGACCTGCTTCTAGCGATCAGGGCAAGCATATCGATTCCAGGGATTTTTGTACCGGTGAAATATCATGAGAGCATTCTTGTAGATGGAGGTTTAGTAAATCCTTTGCCAGTTGACTTGTTAAGAACCAAACGCAAGTTTGCTGTAAACCTGTATCCACCAGTAAAGATCAAGAACAGAAAAGCGCATAACTCAACAGATGTGGGAATAATGCAGAGCAAACACAGATGGAAGCTCTCTGAGATGTGGAAGAAAGAGAAAGAACCTAGTGTGTTTGAGATCCTTTCACATACTGTGCAGATAATTGAGCACAGGAGTACAAAATTCTCACTTATGAAGAATAAGCCGGATTTGCTGTTTGAACCGCAATTGCTTGAGCTTACTATCATGGATTTTACCAAGAACAAGTTAGCTTATGAGGAAGGGCTGCATTGCTTTGAAAAAAAGAAAAGAGATTTATCAAGAATTAGGTAAAGGTGCAATACCATACTCACTAAATTCTTCCTTTAATGATTGCAAGATATGCTCGCCTGGTTGAAGGTCTTTGTATGCCTTAGGTAGGAGATCAAAAGCGTTACTCATAGAATAGTAGGGCACTCCTTTTGATTCGACTGCTTCCTTTACACTATAACCTTCATCAGTCACTTCCATACGGTTGGTGAGTCCGAATGCTGCAATTAAAGGAACTTGCGACTCAACCAACTGATCTATTGTCTGAAGAAGCGAACCACCTGTTGTTGTGACATCCTCAATGATAATAGTATCACCTTGTGGTTTACCAACAAAATATTTGTCTTTTGGCGCACCATGGGTTTTTGGTTTGCCACGGCCCATCGGTATCACATGACTATGGGGCGCATATGAAGGGTCCTCTTTTGCCCATTTATATTGAGTAAGGATACCAACTTTTGTTGCGCCTTCAGGGACTCCAAAAAAACAGTCTGGTTTAAGGCCCTGGTCTTTTGTGAAGGAAAGAACATAATCAGTAAGCTGGTCTAACAAGAAGACATCCTCTGCCACATTCCTCCAATTGACATACCAGGATGATAATCTTCCTGATTTAAGTTGTATAGGTTCTTCAAAGAAACCGATAACACCATTCTTTAGAATAAACTCATTGAACTCTTCATTTTCAAATGCCATGAAGAAAAGGAATGAGTTGAACTTTTTAAAACCTAGTGCTCGAATTTTTGAAGCGCTCTTGCAAGTTCGGGAAAGCCTTTTGCATAGACCTCAAGCTTCTTCTTCTTTAGGGTCGCATCAAGTGCCTGCCTGATCGCTCTAGCTCCTGGCTCAGTTCCATCTGGATGACCATGGCATCCACCACCGAACTGGCAGACTATATTGGATCCCATGTATTTGATGAGTTTTGGAAGATGGCCGGGGTGAAGTCCTCCTGAACATACTGCAAGCACAGGTTTGATTCCTGTCCAACGCTGTTCTAGTGCATGAGTCTTTCCTTTTGTTACAAAGGAATCTTCTATCTCATCCTCAATTTCCTGGATTTCCACTTTTGAGCCATCCATTTTACCTACGATGGTCCCGATGTGAAGCTGATCAACTCCTATTAGGCGGGCAATCTTTGCTAGTGCAAGCATGGAGACCCCATGCTTTGGATTCCGGGTTATTGCTGCATGGCCTGCACGGTGAGCATGGATGACCATGCCAAGGTCAAGGTTACGTATGGTCTGGAGCGCGGCAAATCCTGCTGTAAGGATATCAATCATAATGTAGTCTCCGCCGCATTGTTTCACCAGATCTGCACGGCGTATCATCTCATCTGTTTCAGCAGTGATATTTGGCATATAGACCTTGAATTCTCCAGTCTCCTCCATTGCCTTCTCACGGGCACGCAGGGTTTCCCTGATCCTATCTTCAAAAGTGTTGAAGCGCATGCTGGAAAGGTTCTCATCATCCTTTACAATGTCAAGTCCTCCAATCCATGCCTTGTAAGCAACTTCTGCGTGCTGCTTTGCTGAAAGGCCTACTTTTGGCTTCACTATGGTTCCTGTAAGTGGCCTGTTCCGAATCTTTGTAAGCTTGCGGATACCTGCAACCCCAAAAGCAGGACCTTTGAAGGAACGCAAGATTCGTGGTGGAAATTTTATATCAAGAAGCTTAAGATTCTTGAGTAGTTTCATCCCAAATATATTTCCTGCAATGGAACTCAAGATCTGTGGCATGTTTCCTGCCTCAAAAAGGTCTGAGGGGTATGCAATCTTGATCTTATCCTTGGTTATCGAGAAAACAGTAGGCCGCAACTTGGCTGCGATGCAGGGATTCATTGTCGAGATATCAGTCCATGTGCCAATAGAACTCTCTTTTGCTACATTTTCAGCAGCTTCCTCCATGCTTATTCCATTAGGCTCAATGTAATATTCACAGATAAGATCATCTTTTAATGGCTTATATTTCTTGTTGATATACTCCATGCAATTCACCTCTTTTAAACCAATTATTGTGGCATCTCTTTAAATTCTTTTTGTTTAATTGTTTTTCGAGTGATTCCCTGATACATCTTAGGGGCATTGATCAATATTATAAAAAGCATGATACTTTCATCTTATTTTGATACCTCATAGCAACATTTGATATTGCCTTCTAAACTTTACTATGTTTAGCATAATGTTTAGTAGAAAAATAAAATTAACCTTGCACACCAATAATCTTTCAGGTGAAGTAGAAGAGAAAAAACAGCCTTATGATATAAACAGGGTTATCTCTATTGGAAGGGATAATAATAATGACATACATATAAGCAATAAGTTGATGAGTCGTTATCATGGTGCAATCTATCATATAAATAAGACGTTATATTTTGAAGATTTCAACAGTAATGGAACATTGAACCCAGAAATGAAACAATCCATAACAGGAGAAGGGAACTGAGAAAGAGCGATGTAATAAATCTGACTGCGGTAGGTGTTGGTTTGCGCATCGAAATCACCCATTTTGATTAGAGTTAGGAACGTTAGAGACGTTTAATGATCTTTAATTCTCTTTTTATGCTTAAATTGGCCAAAACAGGGAAAATTATTTAAAGGGATAAATTCCCCTTTTAAAGTAAGGGCCCGTGGTCTAGTGGCTATGACATCGCCTCGACACGGCGGGAATCCCCGGTTCGAGTCCGGGCGGGCCCATAAAGGGGTGTTTTGCATCAAGCAGTACGAGCGATATGTAATAGGGATAGCACTGATTATAATCGCCGTCCTAATCCTCTTTGTGATATTTCCATATCTTACAGCAATCATTACTGCCGGACTTCTGGCATATATTCTATATCCCCTGTATTCTAAACTAAATGCAAAAATCAAAAGACCTAACACATCTGCTCTTATCATCTCCATAAGTATGGTGTTCATAGCATTGCTTCCATTTCTTGCTTTCATACAGATCACTACAGATGAGACCCTGGCCGCTTACAATATCGCAAGGGAGAGGCTTGGGAACAGTACACTGGAGAGTTATTGCGAGACGAGTACTACTGTGGTATGCATGTTCTCAGATGTCCTGACAATGGTTGAGGCTGAAGAAAGCATACAAAGGTTCGTAAAGAACTCGTACGAGAGCATGAGCAATTACCTTCTAAAGATAGGATCCAATTTCATCGTGGCTATCCCTTCTTTTGTACTTAATATTTTCATAGTGATATTTATAACGTATTACCTGTTGAAAGATGGGAAAAACCTTATACATAAGCTGTTCGAGATAATCCCAATAAGAAAGAAATACAAGACAATGATCAAGGGGCGCTTTTCATCTGTCATGAGAGGAGTACTTTTTGGACAGATATATGTTGCGCTCATTCAGGGAGGGCTTGCAGCTATTGGATATTTCATATTCGGGATAAATGCAGCAATATTCTGGGGGCTGGTTACGGCCTTGTTTGCACTTGTACCTTTGGTAGGTACTGCTATCGTATGGGTCCCTGCTTCTCTCTCGCTGATTCTTAAAGGTATACTGGAATCATCAGGAGAGCTATGGAACGGGATTGGGCTTTTTTTGTATTGTGCATTAATTGTTTCAACCATAGATAATTTCCTTCGCCCAAAACTTATAAGCGCTGAAAGCAAAACACATCCAGTGGTGGTATTACTGGGCGTCCTTGGAGGGATAAAGACTTTTGGGATAATCGGAATACTTATCGGCCCTCTGATTCTTTCAATGGGATATGAGATGATCAAAATAGCAATAGAAGTGATGTCAAATGAAAGTAAAAGTAAAGCAAATGGACATTAAGACAGGAGGAGTCCTGGTGGCAGTCCTGCACAAACATGACGCAGAGATGTATGATCTCTATAGCCTGGACAGGATAAAGATAATAAAAGGAAAGAAGATAGAGACAGTTGTTGTTGACATAAGCCAGAGCGATCATATCGTTTCTTCCGGAACTATCGCTGTGTTCAAGGAGGTCTCTGATTCCCTGAATCTGAAGGATGGTTCTACTGTACAGATAAAGATGGCAAGAAAACCATTGTCCATTGATTTCATCAAGAAGAAACTTGATGGCGAAAGGCTGTCAAAGGATGAGATATACCAGATAATCTGGGATGTTGTCCATAACAAGCTAAACGATATTGAGCTTACGTATTTTGTTTCTGCATGTTATACCAATCCGCTTGATGACATTGAAAGAGTCCATCTAATAAAGGCAATGACTGAAGAGGGTCAGATCCTCAAGGTTAATCGCTATCCCATCCTGGACAAGCATTGTATAGGTGGGGTTGCAGGAAACCGGACCAGCATGCTTCTTGTACCTATCCTTGCAGCTTGTGGATGCACGATACCAAAGACAAGCTCCAGGTCGATCACAAGCCCTGCAGGGACCGCTGATACAATGGAAGTGCTTTGTGATGTAAGCCTTGATCTTCCAAAGATGAAAGATATTGTGGAAGAGCATAATGGTTGTTTAGTATGGGGAGGGGCGCTGAATCTTGCACCTTCTGATGACAAGATAATCAATGTGGAAAAACCCATGATGATTGATGCAGAAAGCCAGCTTATCGCAAGCATTGTCTCAAAGAAACTTTCTGTATCAAGCACACACATACTGATTGACATTCCAGTGGGAAGAGGGGCAAAGATAGAAGCTATGAGCAAGGCCAAAAAGCTGAAAAAGGCTTTTGAGAAAGTATCAAGGCAACTGGATATAAACATAAAAGCAATCATAACAGACGGATCACAACCAATAGGATATGGGATAGGGCCTGCTTTGGAGGCAAGAGACGTACTTTATGTGCTTCTCAATGACAAGCGACAGCCCTTTGACTTAAGGGACAAAGCATGCATGATGGCAGGAATCCTGCTTGAGATGGCGGGAAAGGCAAAGAAGTTCCAGGGCAAAAAAATGGCAGAAGAGGTTTTGTCCTCAGGAAAGGCATATGGTAAGATGATTGAAATCCTTGAGGCACAAGGGAAAAGGGTTGACCACCCGGATGAGATAGAGGTGTCTCATCATACTTATACTGTACGAGCAAATTCAAAGGGAACAATCATGCATATTGATAATCATATGATATCAAAAATTGCTAGGATTGCCGGGGCTCCAATGAATCACCATTGCGGCATCATGTTCCATCAAAAGGTCCATGAGAATGTAGAGATAGGTGATGAACTTTTCACGATATATGCAGGATCAAAGAACAGGCTCAAGAATGCTGTAGAAGTTCTAAAAACCATGTATCCATATGAGATCAGGCTGTAAAATGAGAAAAACCCTATTACCAAAAGCGCCATTGGGAAGGGTACTTGTTGAGAAAGGTGCTGAGAGGGTGAGTAAGGAGGGACTTGATTCGTTCAGTTCTCTTGTAGATGCGTATGCAGAACAGGTTGCCTCTAAAGCACTAGAAATTGCAAAGCATTGCGGGAGAAAAACTATACAATCAAAAGACGTGATACTTGCAAAGGAACTGATAAAATCATAGATTCCTGAATAAATGAGGGTTTGCCTTTGCAAAACGACATAGGAAATGATGAAATATGAGAGATGGCGCACCTCTCACATAAAAAAAGCCTATTATCGAGACAAGTAATGCGCCAAGGGTGTCCATTATGAGATCCCACATGGTGTCTTCTAAACCTTTTTGCATGTTGTGGTTGAATATTTGATCCACTCCAAACTCGAAGATCTCCCACATTGCACCTACCATGATTGCGAAAGAGAATGTGAAGAGAGCAATCATGATAGGACTTGCCTTGATACGATTGTTGTTATACAGGGAAAATATTATCAGGAAACCTACAAAACCAAGGGCTATTCCGCTAAGCCCATGCAGCAAGGTATCCCACCAGTAAAATACAGCGTAATAATTCTGTACCTCTCCCAGGAAAAGAGCTGCAAATACGAATAAAGTCATGAAAAACTCCATCTCTGTGGGAAGGTTGACATTGATATTTCGTTTGAGAAGTGAAGGCAAAAATGTTATCGAAAGGGTGAGGATTGCAATGAACATCACCATCCAAAGCCTGTTGATGAAAGACTCTATGACTGCGAGTAAGAGTATTCCCCTGAAAAAGAAGGAGATCCATAATTGAATCTTGTAAATGCTCGCCAGTCTCATATGAAAAGAAAAATAAATCTAGTTAAAAAAACTATTGATTAATTTTGCAACATCAACAAGACGGCAGGAATATCCCCACTCATTGTCATACCATGCGGTTATGTGGACGAGATTTCCATCGCTTACCCTTGTCAGCTGGCTATCGAAGATAGATGAATGCGGGTTTCCGATAATGTCGCTTGAGACCAATGGCTCGGATGAGTATTGCAGGATTCCTGCAAGATGATGGATTGCAACATTCTTGAAGAGTTCATTCACCTCATCAACATTTGTTCCCCTGTTGAGTTCAACAGTAAGGTCAACAAGAGAGCCATCTGTTACAGGCACCCTTACGGCCATTCCGTCAAGCTTACCTTCTACATCCGGAATTACCCGTCCTACAGCGATTGCTGCACCTGTAGTTGTTGGGACCATGTTGAGGCCTGCAGCCCTTGCGCGCCTGAGATCCTTATGAGGTGCATCAACTATTCGCTGGTCTGCAGTGCTTGCGTGAATGGTTGTCATGAAGCCTCGCTTAACACCAAAATTGTCATTTAATACTTTTATTATTGGTGCAAGGCAGTTTGTGGTGCATGATGCATTGTCTATTATATGATGGTTCTCCTTATCATACTCGTGTTCATTAACACCTTTGACAATAGTCTTGATATCGCCCTTGCCTGGAGCTGAAAGCAAGACTTTTTTTGCTCCTGCTTCAATATGCTTTCCTGCTTTCTCTTCTGTCCTGAATATGCCTGTTGACTCTATCACAACATCGATATCAAGGTCATCCCAAGGAAGGTTTGAAGGATCTTTCTCATTGAAAACCTTTATTTCCTTACCATTGACATAGATACTATTGTCATGTACATGAACATCATTCTTGTATTCCCTATGCACTGAATCATGCTTTAGAAGATGTGCCATGGTGTTTATATCACCAAGATCGTTAATTGCAACTATGTTCAATTCATCAAAACCTGCTCGAAAGAATAACCTGCCAATTCTTCCAAATCCATTTATAGCGACTCTTACCATTAAAATCCCTCTTTTTCATTTATTCTTAAACTTCACTCATTTATAAAGGTTATGTAGTTCCTTGCCGATAGTACGGCCGAGGTCTCTTGCCTTACGAACTTCCCTTGCTTTAGCTTTATTGCCTGATTCCATCCCACCTGCACGAAGGACATAAGTATTCCTGCAGCCCCAAAGTCTGCAAAGCCATTTCAAAATCTTTGAAGGGTAATAGGTTATCCCAAAGATCCGGTTTATAACAGGTGGTGCTCCTGATGAAAGGATGACTGTGCCAATACAATCCCGTTTCTTAAGCCTGCTTTTTGGCATGCCTGATGCCGTTTCGAGAACAGGGTAATTCCTTTCCATGAAACGCTTCATAAGCGCGGTTGGACCATACATATAAACAGGGGTTGCATAGACCAATACATTGGCTTGGATCATCTTCTTCAGGATCTCATTCATTCCATCGTCAATCTTACATTGGATATTCGAGCATTCGTAACATCCTTCACAGAATTCTATTTTTGTATTCTTAAGAAATATCTCTTCTACCTGTGCTTTTGGGTATGCTTCTTTTATCCCTCCAGTGAATGATCTGGTAAGGGCAACTGTCATGCCGCTTTCTTTGTAGCTTCCCTGGATGATCAGGACAGATGGGTGCATAAAGATTGTATATTCTGATGGTTTTTATTATTTGTGCCAAAAGATTAAAAATTCCTGATATTTACTTTTATACATGAAGCTAGAGAATCAAATTCAAAACCTTGTGAATCAGTACGAAGAATATATAACATTTCCAATATCAAGAGAAGATTTGCCTGATCTTCTGAAAGCACCTGAACAAGTGGTAAAAGTATGGTATGCCTGGCGACAAGATACGCTTGAGGTTGAAGAGAACCAGACAACATCTGATCGTCTTTTGGTCTGTGCACTTGCATCAAATAATCAGGAATATGCAGAGCACATCATAAATAGATTAACTGATGTTTCACTTGATTACACGGAGAACAAGATAATATTTCAGGATGCTTTGTTTGAACTTGAGCCCTTGGTAAAAAAGTTGAAGAAACTTTATAAAAGCCAGTATAAGGATGATATCCTTACTCCACTTGCAACTCCTAATAAAAAACCTGAAGTAGAACCTACAAGAAAACCTGAAGCAGAAAATATGGAGGAAAAGGTATCTCGTGAAGCTGCTCCTGAGCCAAGTCCAAGAACCCCAGTTCGTGATTCAATTGATGCTATTAAAGGTTATGTGGTGCTTGATGATCTTAAAAGAGCCCCTTTGTTCTTCAAGCCATGGGTAAAGACACTTCAGAAGTCAGAAATTGAAATGGGAAAGAGCAAAGTTAGGTATAATGATGAAATGTTCACTATTGAATCGCTTTATACAGATAAAAAGGGAAATATGCTATATGCTAAGACACCGCAGGGATACTTGGGTGAACTCTCTTTTAATGAGGACGAATCCCTTGTCGCAGGAACCAAGCGTGCCAGCAAGCCGCACTTTGCGTTGGATGAAGTCTATTCACCGCTACATGATGATATCATTCCGATCACCAAAGTCTACTTATGTCACCAGCTGGCTGACGAATTTGTTCGTATTCAAAATGTGGCAAGGGCAGTGTTTGTGCCGGAATATGATTATATGGCTTCAGAAATTCTGTAAGATTATTTTTCCATCCTACGCAGGGCTTCACCAAGGTAACGGGTGATACGTCCCTCGTAGCCTTTCTTCTCAAGCCCGTACTTGAACTTGTATATCAAATTACGTATGAGAACGTATTCTGAAGCGAGAATCATTATCCCTATAGGTATCACAACTATTGCAGGGCCAGGAGTTACCGTAAGGATAAGTCCAAAGAGTATTATTGTTATCCCTATTATTGTTATGCCTACGCGTTTTATAATCTTGATTGGCCTGACTTTTTTCACATAATAAAGATTTCAGAAATCATTTAATAATCTTGCGAATTAAGACATTGGTAATTTAAAAAGACATAAATATAAGTTCATCTCAATAATTTAGAG
>CAYYOI010000046.1:0-12596 GCA_964473285.1 uncultured Methanosarcinales archaeon
TTTGCTAACTTTCCTTAGGCTGGAAGCCTAAAGCAGATTTTTTAGAAAAACTCAAGCCTGCCACAAGATTTATAAACTAATCCAGATATGAAACATACATGTCAGACATGATATTCTTACTGAAAATAGGGTGTGGAATACTGGCATTTGTCCTTATAGTAAGGTTTCTTTTTAGCATGAGCACCCAGGAACATTACCAGAGGACACCTGCACAAATCAGAAAAGAGATTGAGAAATTTAAAGGGGACCTTTCAAAACTGAAACAAAAGATTCCTTCAAGTGAATACGGACAGCTGATGGATGATCTGATGGAAGAGTATTACAAGGCTAATGATGATGGCCAGAAAAAAAATTGAAATTCTTACGATTGGTGCGCATAATGATGATTATGTTGTAGGAGCTGGAGGCACCCTTGCAAGATATATAAATGAAAAAAAGAACTTCCAGTCAATAGTTTTCTCATATGGAGAGATGTCTCATCCTCATTATAAGGAGAAATTCAGCATAACGATGCGTGTGAAGGAATCCCATAAGGCTGATAAGATCCTTGGAGGTTCAGGAGTGATATACCTTGGAATAAAAGAAGGAACATTCCTTGAACATAAGGAGATGGCAAAGAATAACATAAGAAAGGTAATAAAAGAACAAAAGCCAGAGAAGATTTTCACGCATACCTCAAATGATCCGCACCCAGACCATATTGCTGTAAATTCAATAATGATGGAATTGCTTGAAGAAATGAATTTCAAGGGAGAAGTATATTCTTTTGATGTGTGGAACATACTCAATTTCAGGAAAAATACTTCTCCTCAACTAGTGGTTGATATAAAAGACACCTTCTGGCGCAAGATGAAAGCCTTTGAGGCACACAAAAGCCAAAGAGTAGTTTATATGGTACTTGTATTAAATCTCTATATCAAGGCATTGTTGAATGGGCTGAAACATGGCCATCGTTACTGCGAGGTATTCAATCGGATACGATGAAACGTCTATTGATAATAACGGATTCGTTTCCTCCAAGATGGGACGGGATATCAAGGTTTCTTACAGAGCTTGTCCCTTCTCTAACCAAACATTTTCAGGTTACAGTTATTGCACCAGAGTTTAAGGGAAAGATAGAGGTTTCAGGATACAACCTTATTCTTGTTCCAACATACAAATTCAGCCTGGGAGATTATACTCCTGCCCATGTTCCTAAAAGACTTATCAAAAGAGAAATCAAAAAGCATGGAATCATATGGTCACAGACACTAGGGCCTTTGGGTTGTTTTGGGATAAGATATGCACACAAACTCAAAAAACAGGTCGTGGCATTCACGCATTCCATCGAATGGGAACTATTCAGCCGTAGCATAACGCGATCATTCCTGCTTCGAAGCGGGATCTCTAAATTTACAGAGTCACTCGTACGTTATCATTATAACAGATGCAACCTGCTCATGATCCCTTCGGAAAGTATCCGCGAGAAACTAAGAGAGCATCACATAACTACAAAGACTAAGGTGGTACATCTTGGCACTGATATTCACAGGTTCAAACCTCCTAAGGACAAGGGCTCTGCAAAGAAAGCGATAGGGCTTCTGGAGGAATCAACTGTAATAGGCTATGTAGGAAGAATCGGAAGGGAGAAAGATCTTCCCACTCTGCATGCTGCTTTCGCAGAACTAAGAGAGAAGCATGATAATCTTCATCTGGTGATAGTCGGAGAAGGAAACAAGAGTGAAGAGGAAAAGATACAGGGAAGCGGTGTGATGCGCTTAGGAAGCATTGACAACGTGGTGCCTTACCTGCAGGCAATGGATATATATGTCCTGCCCAGCCTGACAGAGACATCTTCCCTTTCCACTATGGAAGCTATGTCTACAGGACTTGCAGTGGTTACAACACCGGTGGGCCATCTTAGATACTACATAAGAAACCGGGAGAATGGTTTACTGTTCCATTCACAGGACAGTTATGAACTGAAGGATCTCCTGGAAGAACTAATCCTTGACCCTGATTTCAGACTGGAACTTGGAAAAAAGGCGCGTGAGACTATAATAAAGGATTACTCTTGGCAACAGACCGAAGAAAAAATAATAGATTCGCTTAAGTCTATACCTTAAGACTTACAATCTTACTTATACCTGACTGCTGGTCCATTGAGACCCCATAAAGAGTTGATGCTTCAGTGATTACTGCATCATTATGGCTGATTATGACATATTGAGCATTCTCTGAATACTGGTGTACAAGCTGTGCAAGCTTCTCTGCATTGCGCTTGTCAAGTGCTGCATCAACTTCATCAAGTATATAGAAAGTCGCGGGCTCACATTCCTGTATTGCGAAGATGAATGCAAGTGCTGTAAGGGTCTTCTCGCCTCCTGAAAGTGAGCGAAGGTCCATGTATTTGGATCCTGAGAGCTTAACCCGAACAATCATTCCACTTTCAAAAGGATTCTCTTCATCCTTTATTTCAAGGTATGCCTCTCCTTTGGAGGAGAGTTTCTCAAAGATTGTGGAGAAATGGTCATTCACTTTACTGAAGGTTTCCATGAACCTGGACTTTTTCTTTCCTTCAATCTCATCCATAAGCGAGATCACATCGTTCTTCTCACTGAGAAGCTTCTCTTTTTTCTCCACCAAAGAATTATATTCCTTCTCAACACTTTCATAGATATCCAGGGCACGAAGGTTAACTGAACCAATCTTATCGCGACTTCGTTCAAGTTCCTTCACTTCCTTTTTTAGATCTTCCTCTGAACGGTTAAGATCAACTTCTACATCCTGGAATTCTGCATATTCCTCATAGAGTGTTGATAAATGCGCTCCTATCTTTGAATCATCAAGGGATATGGCATTGATCCTGTACTCCTGATTACGGGCTTTCTCTTCTGATAAGGCAAGGGTCTTTTCTATGGCAACAATCTCATCATTGAGCTTAGTCCTTTTAGCAAAGAGATCCTTGAACTGCTTATAGAATTCGTTGAGCCTCTTTTCTTTGTCCTTGAGAGTTTTTTCTTTCTCATTTATTGTGGTTTTAAGTTCTTTTACCTGGGTCTCATACCCCACTTTTTCCTTATCAATCTCCTGGACTACTTTTTCTGTGTTTTCCTTATCACGGCCAAGCACGTCGTTGATCTTTGTCTTGATTGCAGCAATCTCAGAATCAAGCTTCATTGTCTCCTGATTAAGATTACTCTTCTGTTCTTCAAAACTATTGAGTTCAGCTAAAAGGCGAGGGTTTCTAAGTTCATTAAGCTTTTCTTTGGTTTTCTGGCGATCAACCTTTATCTGGGCAAGCTGCTTGTTCTTGGCACTTATCTGAGCAGTAAGATCATCAGCCTGTTCTTCAAGGTCTTTTGCCTGTTTTTGCAGGTCTTCCTTATATTTGAGATTTGCATCAAGATCATCACTTTTAAGATGTAGGCCTTTTTCGACTTTGATTATCTCTCCTTCAAGATTGGCTTTCTCATCCCTAAGTTGTGATATCTCTTCTTCGTTCTCAGCTTTCCTGGATCTTTTAGAGCTGATTGATGAGTCAAGCTCTGCAACCATGCTCTCGTATTCTTCTATACTCTGGCTCAATTCCTGTTCCTGGAAGGCTGCACCACTCTTCTGCTGGGTGCGGTAACCTCCCTGCATAAGGCCGGAGGTCTCAACGATATCACCTGAAATAGTGACCATCCTGATGTTACCAACACCTATACGCCGGGCCACATCAACACTATCAACAACAATAGTATTGCCAAAAACATAACTGAAGGCTTTCTTGAATTTTGGATCAAACTTGATAAGGTCAATAGCCCTGCCATGGCTTCCATTGGCTTTAGCATAAGTGCCTGCATTCTCGTCCTGGCCTTTGATCTTGTTGAGGGGAATGAAACCTGCTGTACCTAACCTGTTCTGCTTAAGATAATTTATGCATTTTGCAGCCACACTATCATCCTTTACCACTATGCTTTTTACTCTTGGGCCTGCTGCAACTTCCAAGGCGAGGGAATATTTGGAACTGACATTACCAAGTTCTGCAACTGTACCGTATATGCCCTGGATACGTTTCTTTTGCTCAAGTATCTTTTGTACGGCAATGTTTCCTGATACCTTTTCCTTGATGTTTGCGTTTCGTGCTTCAAGCTTTGATAGTTCTTCTCTTGCCTTGTGAAGCTTGGTCTCAGAATCACCTATCTCTGCTGCAAGCCTTGAGTTCTGATCAAGTTTCTTATTGAGCTCGAGGGTTATCTTCTTGAACCTGTCACGCTTGTTCTTGAGCTCATCCAGTTCTTTCTTGTGCTCTTTCTCGATCTCCTTTACTTTCTGTATCTGCTCATCAATGCTTGAAATCTGGAATTCCACTTTATCCTGCTGGCGGAAGAGCTCCTGCTGCTTTTCGCGGAGTTTTTGTATCTCTGCTTGAATCTCATCTGCCTGGGAATCAAGCTTATCAATATGAGAGTCCATCTCTGTCGTATCATTATCAAGATTATGCTTTTTCCTGAAATCCTCAATCTTCTTCTCAAGCTCCTTTCGCTCCTCTTCCCTTCGTTTCCTGCGTTCCTCAAGAGTCTTTAGACTATCCTGTTGCTCCTTTATCTTCTCTTTGATGTCTTTTAGGTTTTCAGTGAGATTTCCTTTTCGTTCCTTGATTCGCCCTATTTCAGTCTCATGAGATGTGATCCGGGTCTTTGCAGTTGCTATGTCTATCCTTAACTGCTCAATCTCTTTTTGCATTGATACCTGCTTGGTCTCTCCTTTTTCTTCGACTTCCTTTGAGATCTGCTCAATCTCACCCCGGCGCGTCTCAATATCTTTCTTGCTTTTTTCAATCTTGTCCTGAAGTTCCTGGAATGCCTGTTTTTCCTTGTCAAGCTTTTCCTGGTTCTCCTTTCTTTCATCTTCCTTACGATTGATCTGTATCTTGAGATAAGAAGCCTTGTTGTGCTTTATCTTGTCATTGAGTTCCTTGTATTTCAAGGCCTGATCCCGCTCGGTCTTGAGGTCTTTGAGATAGGAATGCCTTTCCTTGAGTACAATCTCTGCCTCACCCAGCTTATTGTCTACTTTGTCCAATTCTTTCATAGCCTTGTCTTTCTTCTCGTCGAAGATGGAGATTCCTGCTATCTCCTCCACAAGCTTTCTTTTCTCCTGGCTTGAAAGCTCGACAAATTTAGTGATGTCTCCCTGAAGCACAATATTATATCCATCAGGGTTGATTTTTGCTATGGCAAGAGTATCAAGGACCTGGGTCCTGGTACGGGTCTTGTCGTTGATCTTGTATTTCGAAGAACCGCTCTGCTGGACGATACGTGTTATCTTCACTACCTTCTCGTCAGATGGAAATGTATTGTTAGAATTATCGAAGTATATGCTTACTTTTCCCTCCTTTGCGGGCTTGTTTGTCTTCCCACCGTTATAGACAAGGTTTGATGATTTCTCTGCACGAAGGCCTTTAGCAGAGGATTTTCCAAGAACAAAACACAGAGCATCCAAAACATTTGATTTACCTGACCCATTAGGACCAAGAATGCAATTGAACTGGTCATCAAATATGATCTCTGTCCTCTTTGCAAATGACTTGAAGCCCTGCATTACTATTTTATTTATCTTGGTCATGCCCAAGTTATCAGGGTTGAGAATAGTTTATAAAGTTTTTTGTTGGCGGGAGTATTAGGCTATCTTTAGACCTAAACTTTTTTATAGTCTTATCCTATCAAAATGCTTATGAAGAAACGACGGAGAACTATACTGAAATCGATTGCTGCCCGACGAAGTATTGCGTTCCTGATTGATATCATCATTTTGGACATAGTCGTGATGCGTCCATTCCACATTCTCCTTATAAATGTATTGCCCTCAACAAGCTTCAGAGGGATAATGGATGCAAACATGCCTGTCCTTTATGTGACGTTATTCTTCTGGGCCATCTTTGCACTTGCTTATTTCATATTGCTGGAATACGCAATTGGCCAGACCATAGGAAAGATACTTTTTGACCTTAAGGTCAAATCAGAGAAAGGAGAGCTTGGTTTTTTCCAGGCGGTAGCCAGGAACCTGGTGCTTATCCCTTTCTTTCCTTTCACGATACTATGGATACTGGATCCTGTACTGATGGTATGGAAGGGTAAAAGGGGAAGTGAATATTTAAGTAAGACATATACCAGGTGAGAATCATGAAAAACAGATGGATAATTGTTGTGTTGGTCTTGTTTGTACTGGGTTTCTTCAGCATAATTGCTGCAAGCATACTAGGGCTTATGCTCAGTCCAGGGTCAGCTATAGGGGGGAATGTTGCACTCATACCTATAAAAGGGGAGATTGTATCTGAAAAAGTATCATCTTTTGGAAGCAATTCTATCAGCTCGCCGGAACTGGTTGATATGATAGATAAGGCAAGTCAGGATGATAGCCTGAAAGCTATTGTTCTGGAGATAAATTCTCCAGGAGGAAGCCCGGTTGCTTCTGATGAGATAACTGAGGCAATAAAGAAGGCGAACAAGACAACAATCGCCTGGATCCGTGAATTAGGTGCCTCAGGAGGGTATTATATCGCAAGCGGTTGTGATACAATCGTTGCTCATCCAATGGCACTGACAGGCTCAATAGGGGTAGTAGGTTCATATCTTGAGTTTGCAGGGTTCCTGCAGGACTATAATGTTACATATCGAAGGCTTGTTGCAGGGAAATATAAGGACATGGGATCTCCTTTCAAGGAGATGTCAGAAGAAGAGAAAGACCGGTACCAGCATCTGCTTGACACTATCCATGATATGTTTATAGAGGAAGTTGCAACAAACAGGAACCTTTCAACAGAGAATGTTGAAGAGATAGCCACAGGAGAGGTATTACTCGGGATAGATGCAAAAGATAAAGGCCTTGTTGATGTACTGGGAAGTGAGGATGAGGTAAGAGGAACACTTGAGAAAGAGCTCAATGAGACTATAACTTTTAGGAAATACCAGCAAAAGATGACCTTTTTGCAGGCATTGAGTGCTGCAACAAGCAGTAATTCATACTGGATAGGAAAGGGTATCGGAAGCACATTCAAACAAGAAGGAATCAAGCTACAATGAGAAGAATACTTTTATTCATTGTTCTTAGTTTAACTTGTTTTGCACTAGAGGAAAGTGTGCCCCTGATAAATGGACCAGAGGTCTGGGATTTCAATTATACTGGGAGGGGAACATCTGTATGTGTTATTGATACTGGAGTTTCTCATCACCCTGACCTTGAGGGAAGGATTATCGCGGAGAAATGCTTTTGCAAGGATGATTGTTGCCCTAACAAAAATTCTACAGATGATAATGCCTCAGATGGGAATGGACATGGGACTCATGTCATAGGGACTATTGCTGCTAATGGAAGCATTAAAGGGATTGCTCCAGAAACAAAAATTGTTGCAGTAAAAGGTCTTGATGATGAAGGGTTTGGATATGACAGTGATATTATAGATGGCATTGAATGGTGTGTTGAGAACAAGGACATTTACAATATCTCTATTATATCACTTAGTGTTGGGATTATGAATGGTACTTCTGGAGGGATCTGTAATAATACCCCTTTACCAAGAGAAGCAAATGATGCTTTCTCCAAAGGATTATTTGTGGTTGCAGCATCAGGCAATGATGGTGCAACTCAAGGCATGTCTTCTCCAGCCTGTGCAAGAGATGTCTTCTCTGTGGGTGCGACATATGATGAGAATATCAGCGGGTCACTTTCTCATGATGTATGTACTGATATAAACGTAAGTATTGATGATCTTACATGCTTTACAAATATTGACGGGTCTTTGACAGTAGAGAACGAGACCAGACCTTTTTTTCCTGATCTTCTTGGGCCTGGTGCTTATACCACCTCGACTTACCTTTCAGGGGCATATGCGGAGATGGCTGGGACTTCAATGGCAACACCGCATGTTGCAGGAGCAGCTGCAGTGCTTGTAGAGGCGTTCAATGACATGTATAACAGGACTCCTACCCCATCTGAACTGAAAGATGCCTTATCATACACTCCTGTACTTGTAACATCAGAAAGGACAAGCAACTGGAATAACCCGAATGCAACATTCAGGCGGCTTGATCTTCTTTCTGCGCTTCAATCAATCGATAATCAAAGGCCTGTTGTAAACATTACAGCAGGTCCGGATAATGAAAGTTTCAACTCGCATATTTTCACAATCAATGCAACTGTATGGGACAGGCTTAATAAAATCAAAGGATGCTGGATCTATACCAACAATTCAGAAAACATCAGCATGAACATTGTCAATGATACCTGTTCTGCCGATTGGTCTCTTGTGGGGTCTGGAAAATTCTTCTATGAAGTTCATGCAAAAGACGGGAACAAAAACATAGGAACAAGTGAAAGAAGGATACTTACAATAAACAATACTCTTCCTCTCATCCTGAACAGGAGCAAACAGAATGTTAGTATAAGGGAGACTGAAAACATCACTCTCTGGATTAATTTCTCTGATGAGAACACACTCAATGTGAGTTGGTTTATTAATTCGGAATTAGAAAAAAGCAAGCTTACAAACGGGACTTACAGCAATTATACTTTCGTTACAAACTATACCATGGAAGGGAGATATAATATAACAGTAGTTATTGATGATGGGGGATTCAAGACAGAAGCTTACTGGAACATAACAGTGAACCATACTAATGCTCCACCTATGCAGATAAAGGATAATGAGTTTTGGTGGTACATGAAGATCAATGGAAGCAATGCAACTGAAATAAACCTTTCGGACTATTTCTATGATATTGATGGTGATTCCCTGACATATTCAGTCAACTATAACTTTACTGGAGATATCAATGGAAGCATGTTGTACCTTAATACGCCTCTTAACTGGACTGGGAACGGAAGCTTTACAATAAATGCAAGCGATGGTATTGATAATATTACATCAAATTTTTCCTTTGCTGTATATGATGATTATGATGATGATGGATACCTTCCACCTGAACTTGGAGGGGATGATTGCAATGACATGAATGCCTCGATCAATCCAGGAGCAGAAGAGATCTGCGGAAACGGTATAGATGAGGATTGTTCAGGCCATGATCTAGCATGTCCTGAGGAGCCAAGCAGCGGCGGAACCAGCGGAAGCAGCAGCAGCGGTGGTGGAGGTTTTGTAAGGGTTGATCATTACAAACGTTATTTCCCGCAGATAAGAGCCTATGAAATGTATAGTGGTTCAGTCTATACAGGAATACCTGTTGAATCTTATGCCTTCAAGAGCGGACAGGCTGAAAAAGAGATGAGCCTTGAAATAAAGGAACTGGAAAAAGAAAACCTCAATAGTACCCTTCCTGATGCCTATACTTTCTTCTCGATAGATCATGGAATGGAATCAATGGTTATAGGGATTATCACTGTAAGGATCAATAAGAGTTTTGCAGAGAGATATGATAAAATAAAGGCATATAAACAAGAGGGCTTTGATTGGAAACAAGTCCAACTGGATGAGGTTGGAGCAGATAACGAGAGCATAGTGTATAATATAACTACTGTAAGTTTCTCAAATTTTGCTATTGCAGGGGATTACGAAGAGATCCAGGAAAATACCACAAAAAATCTTACGCAGAACCAGACAAGGAATGAGACAGAGAATGAAACAGGACAAAATGAGACCATGGATGAACCTGATATAGAACAAGCAGTGGAGATACCCATAAGACGTGATGAGAGACTTTATTTTTTCTTCAAGCACCTGACAGAAGCTTTTGTCATCAGTTTCTTATCTACACTTATAATTGTCCTTTTCATATTCAGGAAGGGTGGACAGTTTTCCCATATCAAAGCGCTTGAGCATGAACTTGCAATGCACATCTTCCATGGGCATGATGAACGTAAAATAATTGAGCATTATCATAAGAAGGGTTATGACAAAGAACACCTCACCAAAAGGATAGAAAACGCCCGAAATATCGCCAGAAACAAGCATCTGGAAAATCATATATTAAAAAGACTGCAACAAGGTCATCGTAAGATCCTTATCAGAAATGAACTCCTGAAAAGAGGATATGATGATAAAGATATCAAGAGGCATCTAAGAAAGGTCAAGTGATAAGAAAGACTTTATCCTTTGGCCTTACAGTAAAATAGGTCTGTAATGCAATGCGTTCTCCTTTTTCTGCTTTTTCAACAGGCTTATGATTCTTCTGAAGAGATTCTACAGACTGTTCCCTGACGCCTGTGGTCTTACCCTGGAACATGATCCTTTCACCAAGCTGCAAAGGATTTGTCTCAAGAGTGAATTCCGCAACACCAATCTTTTGATAGTATTTCTTCACTTCACCAAGATAAACTTTGCGTGTTGTTGCCTGGGAACCGTAGGTGGTTGTCCAGTCAGCAGGGCGACCAAAGAAGAATCCCGGTGAGAATCCCCTGTTAAATACTGTCCTGCATTCCTCAACAAAGAGATTTTTGAATTCCTCGGTAAGAGTATTGTCATGGTAAGCATCAATAGCCTTACGATATGCTGATGTGACAGTCTTCACATATTCAGGGCTTCTGGCACGTCCTTCTATCTTAAGGCAGTCTATGCCTGTCCCTATGACTTCATCAATGAAAGGAAGGATGCAGAGATCCTGCGGGGAAAATATGTAATGATTCGAGACAGATAACTCATGGTCTTCCTCTGGGTCTTTCACGATATAGGCTCTCCTGCATGGCTGCAGGCAATCTCCGCGGTTTGCGGAGCGGTTGAAAAGAAATTGGGAAAGAAAGCATCTTCCTGAAACTGAAACGCACATTGCTCCGTGGGCAAACACTTCAAGCTCCAGGTCAGTCTTTTCTCTTATCAGGGAGATCTGCTCCAGAGTACATTCCCTTGCTAATACAATTCTTTTAACGCCCAGCTCCTTGTATGCATCGCAGGCAGCGCTGTTACTTACAGAGGCCTGAGTGGAAAGGATTATCGGTATATCTCTTTTTCTTGCTTCAGTCATTACAGCCATATCCCAGCAGATGATGGCATCAACCCTTACCATATCAAGAATCTCTTTGATTATTGGGATTTCTTCTTCATATATGATTGTATTAAGTGTAAGGTATACCTTGACTGAACGTGTATGACAAAACTCGACTACCTTTGGAAGTTGAGTCCTTTCAAAATTCCTTGCAGTTGCTCGCATGTTAAGCTCTTTCAAGCCACAATACACTGAATCTGCTCCAGCTTCTACTGCAGCCACAAGGCTTGGCCAGTCTGATACAGGAGACATGAGTTCTGGCTTCATTAAAGGAAGGGATTAACTAGGTTTTAAATAGTTTAAGGGAAAAATATTTATATACCAGTATAGCCATGTGTATATTATGCATGTCCCAAAAAAAGTGGTCCTCTTTTTTGAAGCAAGTGCGGTCATTGCATTGATGGTAAGCCTGGCAATATTCATCTCTTCATTCTTTATTGACATCCATCATCATGGTCTGGAAATAATTGAAGGAGGTGTTGTGACAATCTTCCTGATGGAAGTAGGGGTCCAGCTTGCACATACGGATAACAAAAAGAAATACCTTAAGCAGAACTGGTTCTATATCCTGACGATACTTCCTCTAGTAGGGATATTCAAAGCATTGAGATTAGGAAAATTTACACAGTTTGTCAAGGTATTCCAGCTTTTCCAGCACACTAAAATCCTAAAATCTGAGGCCATGGCTGCCAAAATGGGATTTGGACTGCTTTTTAGTAAAGAGGCTTTGAGCATGATATATCATATCAGCAGGGCTGATTTCACAAGTGTCCCCCGCATCCTGAAAACCGAATATATTGACATGATCATATCCAACGATGCTTCGATAGCGGCGGTTGAAGGCATAAAAAAAGGGATAAGAGATTTTTTCAAAGAAGCCAAAAAGAAGGTGGTCTTCCATGAGAGATATGTGGAAAATGTACCAACAGATCTTTCAATCCAGAGAAAGAGATGGACACTTTTTTTAAGCAATGAAGATGTGATGGGTTTTAGTATTATGAGTGGAAGAACTGGATTAATCAGTACCAATCTTAAGTATGAGACATCTTACAAGCATATCCCTTTTAAAGATATGGAGTATATTCGAGGGTATACTGTTGGATTCAATGCCTTTGCAAGATTAAAAAGACCTTGCTTTTGCAGGACATGTATCCACAAGAAATTAAATCAAAAAAGACTTGATGTCTATAGTTTTCTCACTTATGTCCATCAAAGAGTGCCCAGATGTGAGATTCACAACTAGAACGTCAGGTTAAACTTTAGGACTGGCTTTTTCTTGTGCTCCACAAGCTCCATCAGTTCGCTGAATCTCTTGCCAGCATATTCTTCCTGATGAAACTCATCAAGTTCAAAGACGCTTTCAGGCATTCCTGCAGCAATAGCTACATCTTTAGGAAGATCAATCGTGAGCTTTGCCTTCCAGCTATGCTCGTCCTTGTCCTTTGCAACTGGACAATAAAGAACTATGTTATCTGACGAGATGCTCTTAACTTCCATTAGATCAATATGGTTTGTGTCAAATGCTTCCATTGTATCACCCAAGTAAGACCAAATATCCTCTCCTTTTAAATTTTTCCTATAATGGGGTGTGTAGATATCCTTTCAATAATACGATTTCTAGCTAGCCATAACCATTTT
>CAYYOI010000047.1:0-12086 GCA_964473285.1 uncultured Methanosarcinales archaeon
TAAAATGGTTATGATCAGCTAGAAATCATAATGTTGAAAGGATATCTACACACCCTTGCAAGGGATAACTTTTTATACTACTAGAGAGATAACTTTTACTCATGCTAGTCTTCAAACGTAAGTATCACGAAGGTATAAAGAAAGGAGAAATAACAGAATCAATAAAATACTGGTATCATTGGAAAGCGAGGCGTTTCAAGGAAAGTGAAACTTATTATTGCTATGATCTAGGATACCTGCGTATTGATAACATAGAAAAGGTTACACTTAATGATCTTACCCAGGATGATGCATATAGGTGCGGGGAACCTAGCCTTGAGAAACTCAAGGAGGTTTGCCTTGAAGTCTATGGTAAGATATTTCCAAATAAGAATCTTGAGAATGATACCTGGTATCGCTTAAGATTCACTTATGTTTCAGGCGAGTAATTGGGCTTCGATCTTCTTGAACACAGAATCCAAGGTGAAGAATAGATTCTCACCTGTAAGTTCTGCAGTTATTGGTTTTCCTTTAGTAAAAAGGTCAACTTTTACCTCATACCTACGATCACCGTGTATCTCCTTGAAACTGACTTTAAGATTCTCGAGTTCAATGCTCTCTGAAAAGCTTTTCACATAATTGCCAACAAGTTTCTTGATGACTATCAGCTTGCTTGGTTCAAGAGAAGAAAACCCGTGCAATTGAATATTGCCTCCGAGATGTATATCTTCTTCCATTACTGTCACTCCTAATAAAATCTTATGCTTTGCTAATTTATATATTTTTCGAGTCTGGTTTCCAAAGACGCTTTATCTGATTAGATTGCCGGATGTATTTCTGGAGTGTTTTTGGAATGGTTTCAGAGATGGCTGTGGGGTTGGACATCTTGCTTAATGTCACCTCTATGCCTTTTGTGATGCGTCCATACATGGAACGGTGATAATATATTGCATTGGTTTTCATACGTTCATATGCTTCTGTACCTTTAGGGGCCATTACTATGTAGCCTCTTTTTCCTTTTATGAGGTTAGAGTAGGTATCCATACCAATGAGTATGTCACGGTAATCGCTGAAATATACGCCACCTGTGACCTGGCTTGGGTCGATCATGAGCAGTTCATCACCGCGGACACCTGTGACAAGGGAATAATGGGCGTATTTTGCATCTGGAAAAAGATATTTCTTCTTGTAATCAACAATCACCAGGGCTCCCTGGTTGAGCCAGACAATGAGTTCACGCTTGAGGTCATAGATGCGGTCGAAACCAATCCATCTTGCAAGCACTTTCTTCTTGGTGATTCTTTCGATTGCCTCAGTAAGCGCTTTTGGATGGGTTCCTGCAATCTTTTCCTTATCACTCTTTCGTGTTTTTGTGCGCATAATCGCTCCCAGTTCCTGTTGGTCAACTGAGTAGTTGAAAAGGCTCAGAGCCATCTGGACTGTTGCAGGGCCACAATGGCTCTTTTTCTGGGGCACAAACGCCTCTTTTAATTCCTGCAGGCTTTCCAGCTCTTTCATGGGTTTCTTGAAATCAATCTCTTTGCTTGCCATTATACGATTGGGTATTATCCTGTATCCCTTGCTTTCGTTGTAGAGCTCTGTGTAGAAGTTCTGGATGGATTTTATATGGTATGTCCGGCCATCAAGACGGATGGTGTTACCTTTCCTGAAATGGATCATATTAAGAAGATAAAGCCTTGCAGAAAAGTCCCTGAGAGGGTTTATGAATGCTATTGTAATGAATATTGTTATCATGATTATGATAGGATAGAGGAGGAAGTCTAGGATCTGTTTTATTGCAGGGAAGTCAACAAATGAGAATATGATATCAGCAAGCACGAGGTAAAGTATGAGGCGTATGAAGAAGATTATAAGCGGTATTATGAATGCACGGCTTTCCCTTGTGAAAATCTCTTCTGTTCTTGTGTAATGAAGCAGTTTCTTTATTGACCAGACGACAATGTTTATGGCAAGAGAACCCAGGACAAACATCAAGATAATATACAGAAGTGTTGGGATAAACTCAAGAAAGCTAAGTATTGTTTCTGATGCTTGTTCTGAACCGATGTATATGATTGCCACAATAATTGTTATGAGTATGATCACCTTTTCAATTATTGTCTGGACAGTCTCTTTCTCTCCTAATGGATAGACGTTCTTTCTGTTTCTTAAGGCCTTTATTGCGAAACGGGAGAATACTTTAGAGAAGAAATATCCTACTAAAAGGATAGTTACAACAAAAAAAAGAGGGATAATATCCATTACTCTTTAGTGATTAATCTTTATTTTTAATACTTTCGTAAAATTTCGGTTTGGATTGCCATTACCAGCCTGCCGCAAATAAATCCGATGATAAAAATTATGATGTCGAGGTTCATTGATAATGAGGTTTTTGGTGTGGTATAAAAAAATCGGAATATAAGCTATAGGAAAATTTAAAAACACGTATATACAGGATTAAAGGATGGCCACTGTAGACCCGCAAAGATTCATCAACTGGTTGAAGGAGCAGAATCTTTATCAAAAGGCGGATGAGAATCATAAATTTTTCAGGCCTATTTTTACTGATTTGATGAAGATCAGAAGAAAGGATGAACTTTTGATTGCAGGGGATCTTGGCATTGATGGGAAAAAGTGTGCACCTTTGATGACAGGATGCTATATCTTATGCGCAAAAAGGATGGGATTATCTTATAAGCTTGTCCTTCAGAACCCGAAGAATACAAAAGAATCAGCTGACCAGGGCCTTGTAGGGGCTCTTGACAGGTTGCAGGAGGACAGTTATCTTGCATTTGCACTATCGGGTAAGATGGGTTCCCTGAAAAAGCTTGGAAAGAGTTTCAGAAAACTTGCAAAACAGAAGAGATTCAGGTTTGTCTCAACACCCAGGCTTTCTGAACTGCCCAATACTCGTTTTTCTGGTCTTATTGATGCTATCAATATAGATTATTGTTCCTTGCAGGTTGATGCGCGAAAGCTTGAGAGAACCCTTAGCATGGGAAAAGAGGTACGCATCTATACAAATGCAGGGACAAGTCTACGGATGAAGATAAACGGAATGCAAGCGATTGCTAATGATGGAAGAAATTATGATACTTTTGGCGGGAATATCCCTTTAGGAGAAGTCTATCTGCCACCGAGAAACGACCATGTTGAGGGCAAGGTTGTAATTGATGGTTCGCTTAGAACTAGGTATGGTACACATCTTTTACAAAATCCAGTGACCCTTCTTGTGGAGAAAGGGGTTGTGACAAGAATAACAGGCAATCCTGAGGGTGTAAGAAGACTGAAAGAGACATTGGAATGGGCTGAAAAGAAGTCAAAATACCATTGGGGTGTTCGAAGAATCGGAGAATTAGGGATTGGATTGAATCCAAAGGCTGATATTATTGGACCGACAATCGTTAATGAGAAGGCAAGGCATACAGCGCATGTAGCTATAGGAAGCAATGCGTGGTTTGGTGGTTCAATATATTCTATCATTCACTTGGATCAGGTCTTTCGTAACCCACGAATTCTTGTTGACGGAAAACGTATCCGGTAAAGCATGTAGGCTGCAAGGGGTATGAATATCAGGCTGAGTAGCTGTGCGCTGTCAAGACCTAAGAAATATTTTGTTTCAGGGCGGAGGAACTGCACAAAAAAGCGAAGGATCGAGTAGGAGAGGAGAAAGGTCCAAAGGGTTGTTCCTGGGATTTTTTTCTTCAGATGCACTCCAAACAGGAGCCCGAACAAAAAAAGGTTTTTTATTGTTTCGTAGAGGACTGTAGGGTGCCTGCAGCCTTCATGGCCTGGAAAGACTACGCACCAGGGAAGATCTGTAGGTGGGCCAACCAGTTCTGCATTGATGAAGTTTGCTATCCTGCCGAAAAAAAGAACAATGGGAAAAGGGAGGATCATAATGTCCGCTGTTTCAAGAAAATTTATCCTGTGTTTTTTACAAAAGAAGTATCCAGCAAGGATGGCACCGACAATCCCTCCATGAAAGGACATTCCCCCGTGCCATAAAGCAATTATCTCTTGAGGGTTTTGAAAATAGAAAACTGGATTATAAAACAAGACATGGAATATGCGGGCTCCGATTATTGCAGAGAGCATGCACCAGAAATAGAGATCGTTAAGTTTTTGCTTGTCAAGATTCCTGATTGGGTCCTTTGTTAAAAGTTTCTGGGATATGTAGAGCATGAAAATGAACCCCAGGGCGTAGACAAGGCCATAGTATCTGATCTCAAGACCAAAAATTTCCAGGATTACAGGATCGATTGAATGGATGAACATTGTAATAGCTTATTGAAGATTTTATTTATAGTTTGTGGTGATTTCTCTGGTGAGTAAGCATCCAGTTCAAATTTTGCTGTGTGCGGGCACATTCATGAAGCTTATGGACTAATACCTTCTGATGACCAACCTGCTAAGCAAGGGCAATGACAGATTAGATTTAATCCTGGAGCAGTTTATGATCATGTTGACAGAGTGTGCTAAAACGAGCGATAAAATAGCGAGGTTAAACATAGATGTTTTTATTACAGCATCATTCAAAGAAGGAAAAAATAAAGATGAAATAGAATATCTTTGTTCTTTGGTAAAAGAAAGTGGCTTTGAAGATTTTTGTTTTATCAGAGATGTTGAAAATTATCAAAAAAAATTTGATGATCCCAAAGAACTGATGAATAAAGCAAGAGAGGAAATCTTGAAATCAGATACTCTTTTAATCGACATGACTCATAAGCCAAACAGGAAGAGCAATCGAGGCAGGAATTGCTTTTGCTCAAGACAAGAAGAGAATATCAATCATGAAGAAAGGAACAAAAATAAAAGATACGACAAGAGGGATTTCTGAGATAGTAATAGAGTATGAAAGTATTGAAGAGATAGTAAGTCACTTGAATTCTTTATTGAATAAGTGGGAAATGGAGAAATAAAAAATCAGCAAAGGCTGGTCTCACTAAAGGGCTCTTAAATTCTCACTTTATGAGAGATTTGTCTATTCAAGATGCAATATTACCTTCTTTGAATTCAAGAAGTCCAGAAGCAGGTTTTGATTCTCTGCAAACATTATTGAACTAAACCGAATTGTTTGCACAGTTGTACCTGTCCAGTGGTCTTTTGTATCCTATTCCTTGATGTAGTCTTTCTTTGTTGTAATAATCCACAAATGTTTGCAGCGTATCTTGTCCTTCTTTGAATTCACAGCTTTTATATGTCCCAAACCAACGTTCAATTTTTCCGTTTGTTTGAGGGTGATGAGGTCTTCCCAATATGTGATTTATGCCCCTTTCTTTGCACCATTCTGTGAATGGACCAAATTCACCTCTGGCAGGGGTGAATTGAGTCCCATTATCCGTCAGGATATTCTCTGGAGAACCATACTTATCAATTGCTTTCTGAAAAGCAATCTGAGTATTTTCCCGAGTCGCATGCTCAAAATACTCCGCATGCACAATGAATCTGCTATGGTCATCAATAAAAGCAATTAATTGCTTTCCTGTATATGGACATTCTGTCCAATCAGTATGCCACAGCATATTTGGCTTTGGCCACTCATATTTCACGAATTTTACTTGTGATGGTCTTTTCCTTCGGTTCATTTTTAATTTGTGTATGCAAAAAATATGTTGTATCTGGCGTTCTGACACGTCAAATCCTTGAGCTGTAAGCTCCAGCCACATTTTGTGTGATCCACAGGGTCTAGTGTGCCACTTTGCAAGAACCATTCTTTCAAAGTGTGCATTTATTTTGTCTTTTTTTCTTCCCCTCTGTAATGGCTCCAAACCACTTATTCCGTACTTCTTGTATTTTTCAAGTAACTTGTATATTGATCTGCGAGGAATATTACGATTTCTCACAATTTCGCTTATTGGCGTAAGCTTGAACAAAGCCTGTTTTACTACCTATTACCTAAGTTTTGCTGTCCATTTCACATCTTTTCTTGGTTGCATTTATTCCTCCAACCAAGAAACAGGATACAAGGCTACTTACTACTATTTATTACTGTGCCCTAATTAAGATTTAGAACATTTCCTATAAAATCCAGAAACATTTATATACCGGAACACCAGCTAATATAAAGATGGATGAAGGTAACTCCTTTAGTATTGACATGAACGAAGCAGAACAGGTAGAATACTTCAATGAAATCAAGAAATGGATAAAGATTTATCTAAAATTTGATTTCAGCAAGTACAATGACTCATACATCAAGCGCAGGATTCAATCACGCATGTTCTATCACCGGATGAACCGATTCAAGGATTACTTCCAATTCCTAAAGGAGAATAAGCAGGAAGAGACAAAACTTCTGCAGAATCTTACAGTCAATGTGACCAAGTTTTTCCGTAATCCTTTACTTTATGATGACATTAAGACAACTGTTCTTCCAAAGATCATGAAAAACGATAAAGTCACTATCTGGAGCGCTGGATGTTCCTCAGGTGAAGAACCATACAGCCTTGCAATATCAATCCTGGAATTCCTGAAAAAAGATACCATGCCAAATAATGTAAAGATCTATGCAACAGACTTTGACACTGATGCAATACAAAAAGCAATCTATGGCAGGTATCAGAGGACCCAGTTCTCAGACACATCACAGGAGATTATTGACAAGTACTTCACGCAGGAAGGTACTCTATACAAAGTAAATGAAGAAGTCCGTGAAAGCGTCACCTTCATACATCACGACCTTTTCCAGGAAAAACCCATTGAAAGCTGTGACCTCGTCCTGTGCAGGAATGTGGTCATATACTTTACAATGGAAGCAAAGAATAAGCTATACATGGAATTCTACAACACCCTCAATCCTGAAGGATTTTTTATCATGGGAAAGAGTGAGACTTTGTCAGGAAGAGCAAGAGAATTGTTCAAGCCAGTTGTACTTGACAACAGGATATATCAGAAACTATAGAGTGTATTCTTTTCCTATCGCTTTAAGGATGATCTTGCATTCTTCGGTTGATGTATCAAGAATGATTGTCCTTCCATAAGAACCACCAACATCCTCAGATAAGAGCTCAATCCCTGATTCTTTCAATACCTGCCTTACAGCATTTGCATTCTTCACATTGATTGACTTTTCTGACTCCTGCAAAGAAGGGAACATATGAGCACCTCCTGCAATCTTTGCCTTAAGCCTGGTTTTATTAGCGCCCTCTTCCACCATATCTTTTACCATATTAGGGATACATATATCAGCGTATTTATTGGGATTTGCAGTTATCCTGGGAATCTCCGCATGTAATGGAAGCATTATATGACCCATGGAATATATCTTCTTTTCTGAATCATAGATTACTGTTGCAATACATGACCCTATTCCTACACACATTAACTTATGCCCTTCGCCACGGATGACATACTCTCCCATCCCAACAATCAATCTTTCAGAATCCATATCTCTCACGTATCATTTCCCTCATCTTCTGCAAAGAATCAGGATTGAATATCATCAGGTATCCTCCTCCTATTGCCTGATCATTAATCTCCATCTCAGTTTTTATTAGTAGTATGCTATCGATAGTCTTCCCAACCTCAGAGAGTATGAAATCAATGAGAGAACCAAGCATGTCATTTGCATAATGAGGCACTGAAGGGACCATCATTATATCAAGCATTGAAGATATTGCATTAAGATAAGAACCTGTAAAGATATTTGACATCTCCTTATAAGCTGAGACATCATCGTCCTGTGGTTCAAGCCTCTCCTCAATATCACGCCCATTGATCATGTTGATAATCCTCATCGCTTGCGTCGTTGGATGCAGGTAGACCGCGTCACCAGTAAGGTCACCCATGACACGAAGATACACTGCCATTACCATTGTCTCTGCTCCGCCAATCTCATCAGCGACTTGCTCTATTGGGACAATCTGTGTTTTCAAAGGCTTGATACTAACCTTCTTATTTATCATCTGTGATAGAGCAGTCGCCGCATTTCCCGACCCGATACTGCCCATTTCAGTAAAGATATCAAGTTCATTCTTTTCAAAATCAGTCATAAGATCACCTGCTTACTATAGAACTTGGATCAAGAATGAGACAAACCTTCCCATCACCAAGTATGGTTGCGCCTGCGATGCCTTTTACACCTTTTACAAGCTTGCTTAAATTTTTGATAAGTATTTGTTGTTGATCTATAATCTCATCTACTATAAACCCAATTTTTCTTTCTTGTTCTTCAGTTATGACAACTGGATACACCTCAGACTCCGACATTGGTAACTGGAAGATCTCAGAAAGGTGAACCAACGGAACCTCTTCCCCACGTAGTGCAACAACCTTTCGTCCATGGATCGTTTTGATATCCTTCTTTGGCAGATCGATTGTTTCGACAACACTGCTCAAAGGGATAGCATACTTCTCCTCCCCTATCCTTATCAAAAGCGAAGATATTATCGCAAGAGTTAGAGGCAGATGCAATTCAACCACTGTGCCTTTTCCAAGTTCAGATTCAACCTTTACATTACCGCCAAGCTTCTTTATCTTGGTAAGGACCACATCCATCCCTACTCCTCTACCACTAATCTCAGTAACCTTATCACTTGTACTCAGACCTGGCTTGAACATGAGCATCAAGGTCTGTTGTCTGGTAAGTTCTGTTGCTTCTTTTTCACTAATAAGATCTTTCTCAATTGCCTTATTCCTTAATTTCTCAGTATCAATCCCAGCTCCATCATCTTTTATCTCGATTACTGCCATATTCTTTTCACGACGGGCAGTAAGATTGATGGTTCCAGTCTCACCTTTATTGCTATTCATCCGGGTGTCAGGATCCTCGATTCCATGATCAACAGAATTCCTTAATATATGAACAAGAGGTTCCCCTATCTCATCAAGAACATTCCTGTCAAGTTCTATCTCTTCACCCTTGACAATAAGATCAATCTTCTTGTTCTCTTTGGCTGACACGTCCCTTACAAGCCTGGGAAACCGACTGAAGATCTGGCCTACAGGCACCATCCTTTGTTCCATGACCTCTGCCTGGATTTCTGATGTTAACCCATCTATATTATTGATAACATCATTCATGACATTTGATTCGAATTCCTTGCTGATCTGCTTCAGCCTCATATTGCTGATGAGCAGTTCTCCAACCATGTTCACAAGATTATCAAGCTTTTTGACATCAACTTTTATGCTTTGTATAGGATTTGAATAAGTCTTTACGATATCCTTCTTTTTAGGCTCTTCTTTTTGTGGGAGGAATGATTCAGGAACATCAAATTTCTCATCAAGATTAAGTATATGGCATTTGAGATCAGATACCGAATCAAAAGCTTCAACAAGCTCCTCCTTGCTCGACATGGTGGATATGACAATATCAAAGCCAAGATCGATTGATCCCCCCTGGATCTTATCAAATTCAGGATTGGAATAGATTATACTCTCTATATAATCCTGAGCCTTTTTCATAAGAATCTGGGTTTTAGGACCTCTTAGCTGGTTATTCGGATTGAAAAGAACAACAACACGAAAAACATTTCTTCCGGATTCCTGCTCATTATGCACCCTTCCCTGCTGTTCTTCAGAAAGTTCTACCTTGGGTTTGATATTAAAAGTATCATGCGTGACCTTTTTTCCTGAATTGGTAATCTTATTCAACTCCTCCATCAGGTGGTCAATATTGATGTCATCAAGATCCTTGTTATGTATTGCCTCAAGCCCCTCCTCAAGCAGGTCCTGCCCCTCAAAAAGCTTGTCGATTATATCCTGATTAACACTCACCTCACTGTCCCGGATTTTACCAAGAACATTTTCCATCTTATGGCTGAGTTCAGAAAACTTTTGGTAACCCATCATTGCAGAGTTACCTTTCAAAGTATGGCAGGAACGGAATATATGATTCACAACTTCATGATTCTCTGGATCTTTTTCGAGATTAAGAATACCTTCATTAAGGTTATCAAGCTGCTCACGAGCTTCTGATAAAAATGCCTCTTTATAGCTGCTTTTAGTCATCCTATACCTCAAACTTGCTTATCAGATCACCTAAAGTGCCACTCTCTTTTTTGTTTTCCATGATATAATCAGTTTCTTCCTTAACCTTCCTGATGGATTCTTTCAGGAGCTCAGACACATCATCTGGCTTGATTTTATTATTGATTATCTTCTTGAAAGTGAATTCAATGCACTTGTTCAGCTCACTCAACTGGTTAAAGCCAAGCAATGCAGCATTACCCTTTATCGTATGCGCAGTCCTGCACAGCAGATCATAATCTCTTGATGCGATAAGTTCATCCATCCGGTTCAGGGTATCTATACTTTCTTGTGTTTCTTGCAAAAAGATGTCAAGGTACTCCTCATTCATTTTATCCTTTTCAAAACCTCTTTTGCTATGCTCGACAAAGGAACAACCTCTGTTGCAGCACCCAATTTTATTGCAGCTCTAGGCATGCCTGGCACGATACTTGTGGTCTCATCCTGAACAATGGTTTCACCATTCTTATCCTTTATCAGTTTCATCCCTTCTGCTCCATCCTTTCCCATACCTGTCAAAAGGACCCCAATGGTCTTTTCACCATATATTTCAGCTGCTGATTTCATCATCACATCAACACTTGGCCGAACCCCCAATACCACAAGATCCTTGGTAAGCTTTATTACTGGAACTTTCTCTTTCTTGATTTCCATATGAAAATCACCTGGTGCAACATACACCACCCCTGGTTTGATAGCTTCATGATTCTCAGCTTCCTTTACCTTCAGGGCACACAAGCGGTCCAGTCTTTTTGAGAAGGGTAGAGTAAATTCTTCAGGAAGATGTTGGACAATAAGGACCGGCAAAGGAAAATCTCCGGGCAACCCTTGTAAAACTGACTCAATAGCCTTTGGCCCCCCTGTGGATGCACCTATGCATAGTATTTGGTCATACTTTCCAGAATAAGGTTTTGTCTCACCTACTGATTGTTCAGTGATCGTAGTATCAAGCCTTGCTGAAAATGCTGCCTTTATTTTATTGATTATTATATCCTTTTTCTTGTTCATATCAATTGATATGATACCAGAAGTTTTTGGTATAAAATCTACCGCTCCAAGTTCAAGACATGTAAAGGTATTCTCCTCATCCGCAAGAGAACTGATCATGATAACTGGAAGAGGATTCTTATTCATTATCTCTTTTAATGCAGTGATGCCATCCATTACAGGCATACTGATATCAAGAGTCACCAGATCAGGTTTATTCTTCTCAAGTTTCTCTAAAAGCTCCTTACCATCTCTTGCAGTAGCAACAACTTCCAGTTCCGGATCTGAATTGATGATATCTGAAAGAAGTTTGCACATGAAAGCAGAATCATCAGTGACTATTACCCGGATCATTTTATTGATTCTGTCCGTACTTTTCAAGAACACTAAATATTTCTTGTTGCTTGAAAGGTTTAGTCATAAAATCAGCTGCGCCATAATCCACTGCTTCCTTGATCACGTGCTCCTGACCGCCTATGGAAGTGCACATTACAACTACTGCGTTAGGATCAAACTCTTTTATTGCCTTCAATGCATCAAGACCAGTCTTGCCCTCCATGATAATATCCATGAATACAATTCCCGGTCGCTCCTGTTTATACTTTTCTATTGCCTCATCTGCGTTACTTGCCTCTATGACTTCAGCACTTTTCTGCTTTACAATGTTCTTAATCATAGTACGCATAAAAGATGAATCGTCGACAACTAATACCTTTGTCACTTAAGCTCACCTCCTGTTTGTTAGCTAACCTTGATTAGCAGACTATTTAAATGTTTCTATGAAGCATTACTGATAGCTTCTGCAAGAGTATTACAATCAATACCCTCAAATGTCACCTGATTCTTCAGCATGAAAAACCTGATCCTGGTATAAAGTGCAACTGGATTAAGCTGTACATATTTTAAAGCCTTCGCCAACTGTTCTCTTTGCTCCACTGGCACAACAAAATCAGGCCCCTCAATCGTTATGGAACTTATGAACCCTCCGTCTTGCTCAATAGAGATATTCAGTTCCCTTCCATCCTCCAGTATAGCAGTTGTTTTCATTCCCATAACTTATCAACAATCACCCATATAAAAAAGTTATGTTTTAGGACATTGGTAATTTAAAAAGACATAAATATAAGTTCATCTCAATAATTTAGAGG
>CAYYOI010000048.1:0-11400 GCA_964473285.1 uncultured Methanosarcinales archaeon
GCTTTCCATTTTTTTAACCTCCAAATTTCACCTTTTTGCAAGGTGAAAATGAAAGTAAAACATGCAATCATATCATGAAACCTCAAGTGAGCAAATATAAATCTTTCTAAATGGGAATTTCTAATAGCATGATTGGCTTAATATTTGCTTTTTTAACAGCTATGGGCTTTTTTAGGAAAAGCTTTATAAATCACTTAAATTCAATGTCGGATATGCCGGAACTGAATTTTTGTCCATTCTGCGATGCACCGCAACACAAGCTTGCTCTTCTTCGTGAGGATCTTTGTTTTTGCCGGGTGTGCAACACTTTCTTCAGTGTGGAACAAAAGCAATTCAATTGCTTCAAATGCAATTCGCACTGTTTTGAGGATTCAGAATTTCCCTCTCCTGATGGGCAACTTGTCCTGCAATGCAGGAAATGCAAGAAGATGTTCTCTGTGGATGAGTTTTTCCGGAAGAATGAAGAAGAATAGTTTTAAAAACATCTATTGATTTTTATTACCAATGTTTGGGTTCTTGAGAAGAAAAGAATATACGGCAATGCTTGAAGGTAAAAAGATTTCTGTCTTGCATCTCAAGCAAATGGACAAGCTCGAAAAATCAATAGACCGGAATACCGCAAAGCTTCATAAGATATTTGTGAATGATGTGATGCGTTACGTAGTGGAATTCAAGAAATCAAATGGAAGCAAGATCTATTTTGATCTTCCGGAAAAATATGCAAGATTAATATGAAGGTTTTTATCAAGACTTTTGGATGTAGCCTGAATCGCGCAGATTCAGAGACCATGGCATATCTGCTGGAAAAAGCAGGCTTTTCTCTTGTCAATAGCGAGGAGCAGGCAGAGATTGTTGTAGTGAATACATGCTGCGTCAAGGCTCCGACTGAGGATAAAGTGGTCCATTATGTGAAGAAACTCGAAAAGTATGTTGTTGTCACAGGGTGTATCCCACAGGTCCTGCCGGAAAGGCTTGCAGGCTATACAATGCTTGGGACAACCCAGCAGAGACATATAGTTGAGGCTGTAGAAGAGACAGTCAATGGAAATACTCTGGTCATGCTGACACCCGAAGAGGTGCCATTTGAGTCAGGTATAGCACATAATCCTGTAATTGAAATAGTCCCAATTGCAAGAGGTTGTCTTGGCAATTGTAGTTATTGCATCGTTAAAAAAACAAGGGGAGAATTGAAATCGTATGCTCCAGAGGATATAATAAAGCGTATCCGAAGAACAAGGACAAAACAGGTCTGGCTTACTGCACAGGATACAGGATGCTATGGCCTTGATATAGGTACCAGTCTTCCTGAGCTTTTGGATAAGGTAACAAGGATACCTGGAAACTTTCTTGTAAGGTTGGGGATGCTGAACCCGCATTATGCCTGGCAATACATTGAGGGGCTCTCCAGGGCTTTTGAATCAGGAAAACTTTACCAGTTCATACATATCCCTGTGCAGTCAGGGAATGATGAAGTGCTGGGGCTGATGAATCGTAATTACACGCGGGATCTTTTTATCAGGCTTGTTTCAGGTCTCAGGGAAAGGTTTCCTGCAATGACTATTGCAACTGACGTGATTTGTGGGTATCCGGGGGAAACCCCTGAAGCCTTCAATGATACTCTTGATATGATCAATAAGACTAAACCTGAGGTTGTCAACATCTCAAGATATTGGCCGAGAAAGGGTACTGAGGGGATAGATGATCCTGAGATCGCAAGAGACCGTTCAAGACGCATGAAATCAATGGTTGAATGGACCAGCTATGAGGCACACAAAAGATGGAGTAAGTGGAAAGGGACAATCCTTATAGATGAGCATGGAAAGGATGATAGTTCAATAGGCCATAATTATGCATACAGGCCTGTAATTGTAGAGGGCAGGTATCCTTTGGGAACAAGACTGAATGTACAGGTTGTACAGTTCACTCAGCATGATCTTAGGGCAAAGGTCATCTCAGAAGTAAGAGGGGGCGTGCTTGCCTATAAGTTGGACTCATAATTCTTGCCGAACAATTTATCATTTTCTGTTGGTGGTACTTTCAGTTCAGCCTGTTTCATCATTGATTGCAGTAGGGCTGCATTCTGCTTGCGAAGGTCTTCTATCTCCTCGTCTTTTCTTTGGATCTGTTCTTTGTACCATTCCAGCAGGCGATCATAATCCTCACGCGAAACCCAATCTGACATTCCTATATAAGTGGAATCTATTTATATAAAGGTTTCGTAAGCCTTTAGAAAAGGGCATGTGTTCTTCTGGATATGCGGATAGGTCCACTCTATAAAGGAAAGCTGGTCAGAAGATATAAGAGGTTTCTTGCTGATATAATCCTCGAAGACGGGACCCGGATAACCGCGCATTGTCCTAATTCAGGGAGCATGAAAACTTTAGATGATGAGGGAAATGCCTGTTATGTCACACATGACCCGTCTCCACACAGGAAACTGGACTATACGCTTCAGTTCATTGATGCCGAGGGTATTGCATGCGTCAATACTATGATTCCTAACGAGATTGTCAATGAGGCCTTGATTGATGGGAAATTACCTTTTGAGTTCAAATCAATCAATCGTGAGGAGGTGTTTCATGATAGTCGGCTTGATTTTTTTCTTGATCCCTGGTTCATTGAAGTGAAGAATGTGACAATGCTATACGGTTCAGTTGCATCTTTTCCTGATGCTGTGACAACCAGGGGAAAAAAGCATCTTGTCTCTTTGCAGCAGGCGGTGAGAGAAGGCTATCAGGCAGGGATATTTTATGTTGTGAATCACATGGGTGCATCATCTTTTTCGATTGCGGACTGGATAGATAGTGCATATTATGAGGAGTTAAAGAAGGCAGTTGCAGGTGGTGTGCAGGTTTTTGTGTATAAGTCAAAGATTATTCTTGGAGAACATGCAAAGATTACTATTTCATCTCCTCTGCCCTTTCCTTTCTGATGAGAATATCTGCTATTTCAGAAGGAAGGTTTGCAACATCCTCCTCTTCAAATGGGCCATACACTTCCAGTTCTTTGCCTATAAATTTTGGAACTGGTTTAAGGAAACGGATTTGCCTGTTTTGGCGTTCAACTTCCTGGGTCTTTTGGATCTGGGTCTCTTGGATTGCTGGCTCCTCTCCGTTGAGGATTTTTCTCAGGATACCTTCCCGGTAGCGGTTAAGCTCCTGGGTTAGGTCTTCAAAAAGGCGTTTTTCTTCAGGAAGAAGGTTTGCTGTGTCTATTAGGGTTGATTCGTGACGGGCCTTGTTTATTGCCATATTGATTATTTTTTTTTCTCTTCTGTCATATAGTTCATTGAGCATCTGGACAAAATTGTCTACGTGGTTCTTGAGCTTGCCTTTCTCAGTAGCATTGAAAAGGTCAACACTTGAGTTTTCTTCAAGTTCAGAGCGCTTCTGTTTTATGTATGAGACAAGTTCCTGGAAGAATTGTTGAGGTAATTCCTGGATATCCTGCCTGCTTTTCTCTTTTCGCAGGAATTCATACAATGTCTCATAGGAAAGTTCCATAAGTTATACAATTCAGCCTGTGTTTTTAAATATTTCTCAGGCTGAGTAGAATGTATCTAATTTAATACGGCAGCCGGGAATCGAACCCGGGTTAGAGCCTTGGGAGGGCCCTGTCATACCGCTAGACCACTGCCGTTCCTGGGTGAAAAGAATAAATATAAAAAAGTTCAGAGCTTATATGTCGATTCGCCTTTGTAGACTGCAAATGCCTCATCAACAGTGAGGTTACCAAGGACTATCGCAGAGATTGCATCGCACATACGAACCGCTTCATCATGTGGTTTCTGGTGGATATTTCTTCCAGTAGCCGAGCCTCTTGCACCTGCATCAATCTGCTCCCTTAATGTTTTCAGAAATTCGTGTGCATCACTTGATGAGCCTCCTGCACAGACTACACCACACTTGCCTGCGGCTTTTGTCGCTTCCCTGAATATATCTCCTGAGTCTTTTCCGGTCTCCTGGGGATAGTTCACCTTGACAAAATCAGCGCCTAAGGATACAGCTGTTCCGCAGGCTCCAGCGATAAGGTGCGGGTCTTTCTCATGAGTAACGTCTTTGCCTCGAGGATATATCCAAAGCACTGCAAGAAGACCGTTCTTGTGGGCCTGGGTAATAATCTTTGCAGCTTCACTAAGCATCCTGCTCTCATACCTGGAGCCCAAGTAGATAGTGTAACCAACCCCTGCGATACGAAGGCCGTTATGCTTCATGCGCATGACATCCTCTATGCTGTATAACAATGAAGAATATGGATCATCTTCTTTATAGAGGTTCGTCTTTGAATTCAGTTTGATCAGATAGGTGATTCCCCTGTAATGAGGCCCGTAGCGGGCGATGAGGCCTAATTGAGCTGCAAAGCAGCCGACAGTACCTTCTGATGCAACCCTGAAGAGATGCTCAGGATCATTGTCATCTGCTGCAATCCCTTCACCAAAGAAGTCTTTGTTGAGATGCTCAATCTTTTGGTCACCGGCAAAAAGCATGAGATTGCCTGTACTGCGAGTCAATGTCAAATAATTGTTAAGATATTCGTGTCGTTTTTCCTGTGGTACGTCTGCCGGGATATCCATTTTTCACCTCTTATATAATGTTGCCGGGCTCACGTGCGGGATGATAGTCTGCACATGGGATAATGTCTTTGGATGGAATTCGTTTCCAAATACAATGAGTGTTCCGTTGAGTTCCTGATGAAATTTCTCTTCCAGTTCGATGGAATGCTTGTCAGGGTTGATGAATATAATGTCATAGCCTGAGAGGTCATGTTTCATGAAATCTCCTTGTATAAGCTGGGCTGAGTGGGGTATGCTGGATGCAATGTCGTGCAGTTCCTTGTCGTATTCAATCCCTGTTGCATTGGTGAAGATGGATGCGATAGCCGCGACCCTTCCATCACCTGATCCCAGATCGATGAATGACTTGTACTCATGGAGATTGATCTTCCTGAAAAGGGCATAGATGTCATCTGTGGAAGTTATGGCCCAGTAGCCTATGCCTGTGTCTTTTAATGGGAGTTTCCCTTCTTTGAGGCGTTTATGCAGCAGGTTATCATACTCCTGTTTTATCTTAAGGTATTTGTGTAACATTATTCAAGGGGTATTTCACTCCATAGTTTCCATTCATTCGATGGTGTGTAAGGGGGAACATGGAACATTGGAGGCTGGATCTGTGCTCCGTAGACGTTCATGCTCTGATCCCAGGTACGAGGGGATGCTGGTCCTGCAAATTGAGGGTACATGCCTGCACCCATGTTCTCCCATGCTTTCATCCATTGCCTGCCCTGGCCGAACCGCTGATCTTCGCCGTATCCTTCTGAGACGATAGTTCCTGTAAAGCCTTGGTCCTTGAGTCTTTTTATGGTCTCTTTCAAGGGCAGTTCACCTTCGCCTGCAGGTACGTGATTATGGCTTCCGCCAATACTGTCAACCAGGTGGATGTGACCCAGGATATTCTCTTTTGCCAGTTTGTCAACTTGTTTAAGATACCAGTCATTGAATCTTTCATTGGTCTGTTCTCTTGTCTCGCCGGGTTTGGGCATGAACTGCTTTCGCCAAAAGGAAAGGTGTTCTGTGTCAAGCAGTGCCTTTATATGGCGTTCAGCATATTCTTCTGCATCCTTTTTCTTGATTTTTGGATCATAGTAAGGGTTCTGGATCTTGTCACCATTAACTTCAATATAGGGTCGTGTGAGCTGGTTAACCATCTCCTGGCGGCCGTTTTTGATTAGTGTTATCAGCTCATCAGGATGCCCTCCATAAAGGTTCTGGTCCACATTCTCGTATGCTATGAAGAGGTCTTTGTTGACATGGGGGTTATTGCGTGTTTCCTGCATTGCCTGGATCCCGGCACGGGCAAGGGTTTCAGCAGATTCCTTTAAAGCATAATCCTTTACTGGTTTTATATGCTGCATTTGGTCTTTGATCTCTTCAGCCTTGGTCTGCAATTGCGCAGCGTGCTCGTTCATGGAACGCAGTTCCTGAGTCACCATCTTGTACTGGTGTTCAAGAGCCTGGCTTGGATTCTGGGTTCCGGGAGGGACAAGTTCGCCATAAGGCTTTGGGACTTCAATCTTCCAGCGTTCTTCTTCAGGTATGCTCTCTTCAATCTTCTTGTAATATTCCATTGCTTCTTTTATCTTTTCACGGCGTTCCATGAGGTCATTATAACCTCTGGAATAATATAGTGCCTGCCCTTTGAGACGGGCTATCTCATTCTCTGCTGCCTGTTGATGGGCATATACTGCTTTATCGACTCCTCTTTCCTTGGCTTCTTTTTCAAGGGTTTTCCACCCTACAGTCTCGGTCTCGAATTCTCCATTATCATTGAATATAGGGACGCGATCTACAATGTTTTCAGAAGGAAGAGGCCTGCCATCATAATCGATGAAGTCACCTGGTTTAATCTCTTTTCTTTCACCTGTGGGTTCTACAAAGACACTGTGTTCAGTGGCTTGTTTCCATTTAGGTCGCTTGATTTCCATATCTTTTCTTGCTGTCTCGTGGACCCTGCCGCTTTTCTCGTCCACAACGTGGAATGCAGCGCTTTTTGGCTCCTCAAAATTTGATAAGAACTGGTATTTCTTATAGCCCTCTTCTGTGGTTTCAATCTTGTTCCAATCAGCTTCTGAGATAGGTCTCATGAATTCACCTGCATGGACAACAATCGCTCCACCCTGGGCTACGTCACCTGCGAAATGAATAGCACTGTTGATCTCGTCAAGGGCATGTTTTCTCATCTGTTCAGAAAAACCTTGTTGCTGGGGATTATAACCTGACAATCCATTGACTTCAACAGGGGCGTGGGTGCTTGTGAACTGGACTTCATTTGCCTGTGCAAGCTCCCTGAAAGCGGTCCTTGCCTCGTTACCATAACCATCAGCACCCCCCATGCTTCCTGGAGCGTTTTGCGTGAGACCTAGTTCGATCTTACCAACACCACTTCTTATTGCAGCCTGTACCATGCCTTTCAGGTTTCCCTGGGCACCAGTCGTAGTGGTACCTATATCCCCTGTACTTATGATAGGCTCTTCCATCTTCTGCATGGGTGGGGGCATCTCGTGGATATCCTCATAGTAATCCCGGTCCATTGCATTGTACATGGTGTTGAATTCCATTTTAATCAGTCTTGTATTTGCCTACCATATCTTCGATAATCTTTGCTGCTGTGTCAAGCTGTCGTACGACTTCGTCTGATGTGGTATAAATACCTTCTCTTATATCCCGGCGTTTCTCCTGCATTGCACCCTGAAGGGTGTAGAGGGAATATGCCTGATATTGATCCACCGTGGGGCTTTCCTGAATTTCTTTTTGGAGCTCATAGGCTCGCTGGTAAAGCTCTGTTGCAGGAATCTGTGCAAGGTGATTGATGTATTCAGTGTTTTCCGGGTTCTGGACCTCTTGTTCAAGGGGTCGGACAAATCGTTTCTGGCGGTAGATCTCCTTTGCTTCTTCTGAGGCAAGATCATCTATATTTTCTGCACGGATCTCTTCAATAGGAATCTCATCTTGCTTTATCCTTTTTTCATTAGCATCTATCTGGGATTCCTTGATAAGTTGTTCTGTCTCTTTTTCTTCTTTATCCAATTGCTCTTTTTCTTTTTTCAGTTTTTCCTTTAGTTCATTGAGTTGCTTGATCCGTTCTTCTGGAGGAAGATCTTTTAGGTCTACCATGTTATCATAGAGTGTGATTTTTTGTAAAGTTTATAAATGTTCCAGACACGCCAACCATAATTATTCTTTGCTGTAGCTCTTTCTTTTTTCAGGTCTGGTTCTTTTGGTTTTGTGTCAAGGAGATCTTTTAGTGGACTTGCGAAACTGAACAATGCTTCAAATGGCTCAAAAAGGCTTTGTTTTGGGGGTTTTTCAGATTCTTTCTCTTCCTTTTTCCATTCCCCTCCTTCTATGAGATATTTTTCAAGATCCTCACCAAGGGCATCAAGAGCGCTTTGTAGTGATTCCTCCACACTTGCTATCATATCAAGGTCTTCTTGCTCGCGCATCTTCTTGTATTCTGCGATCTCTTCGTTTGTCCATGCATAGCCACGACATTGCAACTTGATCTCTCCAACGTGAAGAGGGGCACGCTGGTATCCTTCACCAGTGAAGTTCATCTCAGGCTTTGTACGATGTGTGAAATGTACGCTGACACAGGAGTATACTTCCTTGTTGCCTTTCGGCAGGAATTTTCCAAGCATCTCGATCTCAAGAAGAGAGGTCTCAAAGAAGGACACCAAATCTGCTGATTCCTGCTTTTCCTGTGAGGTGCGCATCTTGTAGATGGTCTTCAAGTAGGGTCGGATCCAGGCAATATAGGCTTTGATGACATTATAGTGCTGGCGGAGATACTTGATCTGGTAATGACGCCGGTTAATGAGTTCTTTGTAGGTGTGTTTCTTCCAGCGAAGGTAATCGATGAGTTTACGCTTGAGAACCCATTTCAGGTTCTTTGAATACTGCAATTGATCAATAAATTCTGATACTTCCTTATCATTTCTTGGTTGTATGGTAAAGAACAGGTCAGGAAGGGCAGTATACTGCAGCTGCTGGGCAAGACCAAATACTGAGTCAGGGTTCTTTCCCCCACCTTCAGCCATGTTGACGAAAAGGCCTTTTAAGGAGATCTCATTGGCATCTTCTGTCGAAGGGTTTCTTTCCTTTTCCCATTCTTGTTTATCATACTTGAAGCCCTTGATCTTCTTGGAGCGGTAGTATATCTCTTCTCTTTGGTCTATTATCCTTAATTCACGAACAATTGCGAAAAGATCCTTAATCAGTTTTCCTATGCTTCCGAGGTATTGGAAGACTCTCTCCTGGTTCATGCCGATACGCTGGGCGCCTACGTTGAAGAATGTGGAGTGTTCTCCTGCGCCATAGGAGTCAGTAATCTTTTCAATCTCAGCCATTCCCATGTCATATTGCAGGGTGTTCATTATCCAGAAATAACTCTCTTCAATCGAAGCCTTGAAGGACTCGTATACAAGATAATAACGCTGGTCTGTCTTTGGAAAATCAAATGTGACAAGCTGGTCTTTTGCGAACTCGAACTTGTCCTTTGCATCGTCAGGTTTGGGTTCACTCAGGCCGAGGACTTTCTTTCCATAATCCACGAAGAATTGATCCTTTTTTGATAATTCCTCTTGTTCCTCTGACATATGTCTATAATTGTATCTTAGCCTTTTTAATTTTTTCTGATTGTGATGATAAAACCACGTTGCTCAAGCAAGATTGCCTGGGTCTTTTCGAGAATGATGCGTGTGGCTTCTTTCTTATCTGTAGTATCAAGAAAACTCCTGAGGTACTTGATCCTGATTGTCTTTTTGACTTTCAGTTGTTTTTGTATCTCCTGTATAGTCTCTTCACTAAGGCCATTCTTACCTATCTGGACAGTCACTTTGATTTCAGGCATAAAATAAGTTAATCAGGTCTCATTTAAAAGATTGCTTATCTCTTCCAGGAGTTCTGATGCAAGAAATGGGCGGTTCAATGATTCACCTGCTTTGCCATTGATGTAGGCTGCTTTGCGGGCAGACTGTAGTGCTGAATATCCCAGGGAGCGTAAGCCTGCACAAAGCCCTGCCAGGACATCGCCGGTCCCTGCTTTAGTCATGTAGGAATTGCCTGTGTGATTCTTGTATGTCCTTTTGCGGGTTATGATCTGGTCTACCGGGCCTTTCAGGAGGATCGTGTTTGTGCCGATAGCTCCTTTCAGTCTTTGGTATTCTCCCAAATGAGGGGTTAGAAGGGTGTCATTAAGCTTGTCAAGGGAAATACATCCAATGGCGTCACCGTCAATCACCAATGAGGTTTTTATCCTGGGGATGATTCGTCTTGCAAAGGGGATGCCTTTTTTTCCAAGGCCATTTCCGATGAGGACTGCATCATACTCCCTTTCCAATATGCCTTCTTGTCGGGTAAGGTAGTCTCCCTTGCATTTGAGGGTTACAAGGTCAGGGCAGATGGTATTCACTGTCCAGGCCACTTGTTCAGGGGCTGCAATTGTCACATAGTCGCAGCCTGCCCTTAGGGCTGCCATGCCTGCAAGAGCTACTGCACCTGGATATTCTATGGATCCTCCTATTATGAGAAGGCGGCCGTTGTCACCCTTGCGGGATCCCCTTTTGATCTTTGTAGAATTCATTGTAGAGCCTTTGGTATGTCTTATCTGATAGTTTTGTGCTCCTTATGAGGAGATGGTCATGTTCTTTCCTGAATTTCGGTTGTGCTGCCAGCCTGCAAAGGTTTATCAGGTGGCTTGCAAGGGGAAGTGGATCATCCCAGTGCATGTTGGTGTAATGGACCTTGCCTGAGCATTTTTGCTTGAATAAGGCAAGCTTGTCAGGATGCCTGATGAAATGAAGCAGATCTGTTGCTAGCTGTCGCTGGAATACCTGGGTCTTGTAATCAAACCTTTCTTTTGTAGTACCTTTGGTGATTATCTCGTAGAGCATATCCGGGAAATCAAGTCCTGCGCTCATAGCAAGGGAAATGGAACTTGAAGGCCGGGGATTTATCTCCATGAGGTAGAGTTCTTTGGTCTCAGGATGCTCCTTGAATTCAACATTAACAATGCCTTTCCATTTCAGTGGTTCAAGAAGGCGGGTTGCAAGAGATTTTATCCGCTCGTCTTCGATTGTCTCTGTGAAAGTGTCAGGCCCACCATAGACTGGATAGGTTCGGTGAATCTTGCTCATGTAAAGGGATCTCAGATTTGAGTCCTTGTCATAGAGCATGTCTGCGCAATAGTTATAGCCTCCGAAAGGAATGAATTCCTGGATAAGGCAGGATTTATATTTTTTCAATAAGAATCTGAGATTCTTCCAGTATTCTTTTTCATTCTTTGATAGGCAGACACCCCTCATGCCCAGGGCTTTTGTGGGCTTTAGTATTACAGGGAACTTGAAAGGTGGCTCTCTTTCTTCTGTTACATAGAGTGATTTCGGATGGGGAATGTCTTGTTTTGCTGCAAGCTTAAGGGTCTTGCTCTTGTCCCTTGCAATCCGGTAATTCTCATATTCTGGTTGGGCAACCTTGTGGGAAAATTCAGTGTGTCTTGCGAAAAACTCGTTAGCTTCATCGCTGACAGGGATGATTGCATCGAAACTTTTGATATGTTCTTTCATGAATGCTGCAAATCCGGGTTGATTTATAGGTGGATATACTAGAGATTCTTTTGAATACCTTGATAAGAAGCTTAGTGCAGCACTGTGTTCTTCACCAGCAATCACGGTTAAACCTTTTTTTCCCAGCATCCGCACGAAAGGAAGAGAAAAGTGAAGATTCGCATCAGTGACAAATACTCTTGCCATGATATAGTTCTCTCTTCTTTGGTTTATAAATCTTTTGACTTGCCGGGTGTGTAGATATCCTTTCAACATTATGATTTCTAGCTGATCATAACCATT
>CAYYOI010000049.1:0-11328 GCA_964473285.1 uncultured Methanosarcinales archaeon
TTTGTTATCCTCCTGCAAGGCGGCACCATTTTTTTTTAAGTATCGGAGATACTGTCATTAAGCAGACATTTATAAAAGATCAAGATATAGGGTGGACCGTACTCCTTTCAGAGAGAATCTAAGCCAAGATTTATCCAAATAACTCGTCTTCAAAAGAATTGATTAGCCTGATTTTTTCACCTTCGCAACAAAAAAACCTTCAGTATCATTATCCTGCGGCCATATACGGATTGTCTTATTCACTTCAGGATTGTATCTTTTCCCATTGAACTCCTGCACAGGTTCAGACCGCTTCATCGGTAAATCAACATCTACTAGACTAGCATCCTCAAATGTCTCCAATAAGTGCGTAATGACTCCCTCATTCTCTTCAGGCTCACACGAACAAGTCGAGTAGACAAGAGTACCTCCAGGCTTCAGGCACCTGAACGCTGTTGTTATCAACTGCCGCTGTGTCCCAGCCAGCCGTTTGATTACATTAGGGTTCCACATCTGTATAGTCTTTTGTGACTTCCTAATTGTTCCTGTCCCGGAACAGGGAGCATCAACAAGGATCTTGTCAAATAGCACATCCTTAAAGAACCTACCCTCAGAAAGTGTGATCAAGACATTATATGCTCCAACCCTCTGCAGGTTCAATCCCAAAGGTGCAAGACGTATACCCTTGTAATCATTTGCAACCAAGAAACCTTTCTTTCCAAGTTGTGCTGCTATCTGTGAACTCTTAGAGCCAGGACTGGCGCACATGTCAAGGACATAATCCCCTGGTTTTGCATCAAGCACAACAGGAGGGATCATGGATGCTGCATCCTGGATATAGATATAACCTAACGTGTGTTCAATCAGATTTCCCACATCCCTTCGCCCACCATGATGTTCAAGCCAGAAACCCTCTTCACACCAGGGCACCTGCTCAAGAGTCCAGTCTTTTTCCAGTCTTTTCACAAGAGAACTTACAGGTATCTTAAGGGTGTTTACCCGGATGGACTTCCTGGGATATTTCATTGATGCTGCTGAAAAAGCCTCAAAATCAGTAAGCTGGCTGTACCTTTCCACGAATTTTTTCTTGAACATGCTTATCTCCTTTTTACCATGTAAGGTCCTTGTTTCCTGTAACCGAACTTCCTGTAGTATGGCCTTACACCTATCCCGCTTATTATGACAATCTTGCGCCTGTTGTTTTGGATTGCTATCTCCTCTGCTTTTTCAAGCAGTCTCCTTCCCCATCCTGAATGCTGGGATTTACCCTTCTTACCGATACCAAGTGCAGTCCCATACACATGAAGCTCACGGATTACTGCAGAATCCTTTGTTATCTCAGGAGTTATTGATGATGAAGGAAAACGTAGCCTGCAAAAACCCAAAAGCCCCTTGTTCTCAGCTGATATAAAGAACTCGTTCCCTCCTGAAGCACTATATGAATATATCTTTATATGCATCTTACCAGAATCTCCTTTACGTCCGATCTCCCGGCACCTTATGCAATTGCATTCCTTTCCTTCAGCATGCAACTCCTCAAGCACCTGCTGACGCAGGTTTGTCATATCAACTCCAGCCTCTGTCATATAGGTGGGAATATCTCTTTGGATCCTGTTTATCCGCACATAGGGAGGGATCATTTCCTTTATCGATTTCAGGACAACCTTTGCCTCTTTGGTAGTGATTGGCTTGAAGTGACCCTTTTTCCATTCATCATAAAGCTTTGTCCCTTTCAGTACCATGCAAGGATATATCTTGAGCATATCTGGCTTGAAAGATTCATCCTCAAATATCCTTGAGAACATATCAAGATCATCTGCGCCCTTAAGACCAATCATCATATGATATGTCACCTTGAATCCAAGATCCTTGAGAACACGTGTCGCATCAATTGAGTCCTGCACTGTATGGCCTCTTTCGATTCCTTCAAGTACCGTATCAGATACAGCTTGTACCCCTACCTCAACCTTTGTGCATCCAAGCCTCAGCATATCAAGGGCATGTTTTTTCTTTGCATAATCAGGCCTTGTCTCAAGTACAAGAGATACGCATCGAACCTTTGAACGCTCATTGCGCCGTTGCTCATACTCAAGGCTGCTTTTCCTTTTCATCTTCTTGAGTTTATCCAGAACCCTTCTCTCCCTGTCCATGTCAGAAAGGTCTCCGGGAAGTTCAAAGAATGACTTGAAGCGTTTCAATCCCCCTAAGAATTTGCTTGAGAAATCATTCATTGCCATCAGGCAATCCTTTATGAATGCATCCCTGTATGCTTTTGGAAACGAAGGGAATGTCCCGCCCATCACAATAAGCTCAATCTTTTCAGGCACATGTCCTGTGACCACGTATTGCTCAAGCCTGTTCATGACTTGCAGATAGCCATCATACTCATTCCTTATAGCCCTTCGGGTAGCAGGCTCCTTACCTGTATAGCTTTGCGGAACATCACCAAAGAAAGAATCCGGCCCTCCAGGGCAGATAGAACACTTCCCATGAGGACATGGATAAGGTTTGCTCATGACAGCTACGACACAAACTCCGCTAAGACTACGGGTAGGTTTTGTCACGAGAGCATTCTGGTCATCTGAGTGCAGGAATATCTCTATATTTGTAGGTATCTTGGATACCTTGTACTTACGGCAAAGCCTTGTCTTGAGTTTCATGAAATCCTTTGGAGAAAGATCGTAATTTGCCCTCAACTCATCTATGAACTCTTTTGGATACATAATACGATAGAACCATGGCCTCTTTAAATATCTTTTCGCCTTACAAAAGAAAAAATCAATCCCAGGACAAACAAGCCAGTAGCAGACGCAAGTATAAGTAAAAGGTCATCAACTGCCAGAGGTACTGTACCAAATACAGGCTGCAGGAAAGGTACATATACTATAAGCCCCTGCAAAGACACTATCAAAAGCATCGCAAGCCAAAGATTCTTATTGGAGAAGAACCAGACCTTATGTTTCATGCGCACAATCAAGACCTTGACGAACTGGAACAGCACCAGCGCTGTGAATACCATAGTATATGGAAATCTGTCCACACTCATTATAACAGCAGTCAATCCATAGATCATTAGTGCAATGATCACTGTATCAATCATTGACCTCCTATCAAAAGATTTCTGGGAATAACCCATGATAGAGGGCCTGACAGGATCATGCAGCATCATGTAGGATAAAAGACCATCTGCAATAAACGCGATCCATAAGATATGTATACCCTGTAATGGAAAGATGAACTGCCTTCCAAACAAAAGAGACAATAATACAGGAACAAGCAGAACTGAGAGCATCGCAAGATTACCTGAAAAGATTGACATGAGAAACTTCTGGATATTTTCGTTTATGCCTTTAGACTCCCCGATACCTTTTACTATGGTAAAGAAAGAATTATCCTCTATAACCGCATCTGAAGCCTCTTTTGCAATATCACTGCTTCCCCCCATTGATATACCAGTATCTGCTTTCTGCAGTGTGAATGCATCATTCATGCTATCCCCGGTAACAGCCACATTATAGCCTTTATTCCTAAGAGCAGTCACAATCTTTAGTTTATGTGCTGAAGTGGCTCTCGCTACAATGGAGATATTATCTATGCTGCTTTCAAGATCTTTTGCCTTATCTATCTCTGTAGCATTTATGGCATTTCCTTTTATCCCAAGGCTTGAACCAATAGCCAATGCAGTATTCATATGCTCTCCAGTTACAAATATGTGTTTTATACCCGCCTTCTCAAGTTTAGTTATGGCAGCCTGCGAGCTCTTTCTCAGTGGGTTTTCTATTGCCTGCAACCCAACAAAAATAAGGTTCTCCTCCTTGATATCTATATCTGGATGGACCCTGAACGCAAAAGATATTACCCTTAATCCTTCCTGGGAAAAAGAATCATTCATCCGCCTTATGGATTCCTTCCGTTCAGGGGTCATATTCTGGACTTTCCCGTCTATGATGACAGATGTGCAAAGGTCAAGGACTGTGTCACATGCACCTTTCACAAAAAGATAATTCTTGCTCTTTGTTCTGTGTAAGGTTGCCATTCTTCTCCTGTCCGAATCAAAGGGCTTGTCAGCTATACGCGGGAACTTTTTTTCAAGATCCACCTTATTGAGATTATTTTTTGCCCCGCTCATGATAAGTGCAAGTTCTGTAGGATCTCCCAGGTATGATTCAGCATTGATTGATGCATCATTATTCAGCATGCCTATCTTCAATATCAGGTCCACCTCATGAGGCTTGACCTGCATTCCATCCTTTAGTATCTCCCCTTCTGACCCCTTTCCTGTTACTTCCATGACAGAGCCATTGGCAAATATCTTTCGAACAGTCATGCGCTCTTCAGTAAGGACTCCTGTTATATCAGAACAAAGCGCGCTTGTGAAACTAAGGTTAAGTATAGGATTAAGCTTTCGCATCACTATCTTATTCTTATGCATGAGCTTTAGTCCTCTGGACAAAGAATCGCCTATGATATTTGCAAGCCCTGCAGGAACTGCCCCGACACTTAACCCGACTGCAACATAAGCATAATCCTGTATGCTGAAAAATAAGCTACCTAACCATTCTATGGACATTTCCAATTGCGTCAAGGTCTGCAGGAATTCAGAAGAAGTTACTACTGCAAGTCCCAGCATGAACAGAGAACATGCTCCAATCAACCTTTCCAGCCAGAGCTTAAGTCTTGAGATCTTCTTTTCAAGCGGGATTACCTCATGATAAGAGCCTTCTTCTCCTTTCATCAGGTCTCCAAGATAAGTATCACTTCCTGTCCGCACAACGATAGCCTTCGCATAACCCTTAGTGACAGTTGAACCGCAAAAGATCATGTTGTTTTGTTTTTCCATGGGGCTTCCAGGTATAACCAGTTTCAGGGATTTCTTTACTGGGCTGTACTTCCCGGTGATACGCGATTCTGAGGTCTCAAGGTCTTTCATCTCAAATATTCTTGCATCAGCAGGCACCCTTTCACCGGTCTTGACATAGATGACATCCCCTGGCACAAGTTCAGTAGAATCAATTGACCTGAAATTGCCATCCCGCATTACCTTGATGTTTTGGCTGCTTAATTCCTGTAAAAGATATTTAGTCCTCTGGTACTCATACATCTTGCGATATCCAAGATAACCATTGAAAAGAAGGATAGGCAATACTACCAAGGCCTTCAGATAATCTCCAAAAAAAACTGACAAGAAGAGAAGAATAAGTAAGAGGTATATGCTCACTCTCTTGAACTGCGCAATAAGGAAAGGAAACCCTTTGACCTTTGGGATCCGGAAAACAATATTCTTACCATACATTCCCTGCCTGCGGCCTACCTCATCTTCTGAGAGCCCGGTATCAGAACTAATCAACTTATTAAATACTTCTTCTGGTTCCTTATCAAAGAACACTGCTAAACCTCTTTTTTAAGACTTGAAATGAAATACATCATGCAATCATGCGCACAAAAGGATGCCTTCTTCTTGAAATCATCCGGGCCAAATATAAGAGTGAATGTATCATGATCACCAGGATCGATTGGCTTCATGCATACCGCGCAAACCCCTGAATGCTCATTCTTCTTTTTTGCAATCTCATCATTAATTAATTTTTTGAGATGAATTGACCCTGAATCCAGATCACGCTTGATCTTAACAAGCTCATCCATATCCAGCCTGGGAATCACATCTCTTATCCTCACATAATTCATCTTATCACCTTAAGGGTTTTTAGGAAGCCCTAAAAACCCAATCGCCAACCCGTGTCTCGCCAAGACTCATGATTCCTCAAATTCGATATACCATCTGCCCTGATCCCGATCATACACGAACAAGACATTATTCTTTTTGGTCTTATCGACTGCAAACAAAAGAGGCATTGGGATTGTTGTCTCATAACTCGAACCCCTTTTGTACAATTTCCTCCTGAAAGTGGTAGTATCCATTATTATACTTACTTTTTTACTTATATATAAAGATTTGGATGATCAACATCACTAAAATAGCCAATCAGCAGATCATCACCATTAATCCAAAAATCAAGGGAATACGCTTCCTCATCTGATATTTCAAAGCTATTCTTATAAATTTCCATCTTTTTATAATTATATCTATTCTGCTTATTTATATTATTTTTGCTTTTATATTATCTATTATTTTAGAGTATATTTAATAATTTATTTTATTTATTATTTATATACTTTATTATACTATATTTTCTTTGCTATTTTTTATACCTTTTTTAAAACTTATTTAATTACTTAATAAGAGTCTATTTTAAAAACTTATAAAAATACTTATCTTTATAAACAAACTAATCAAACCAGTTAATTATTTAAAAAAACACAGATTAATTAAACAGATGAAAGATACACCTTACTTCTCAAAAAAGAGAAATGAACTTCCAAAAGGCTGCAACCAATGCGTGAAAGGACAAAAATTGGTGCTTTTCATAACCGGCCTCTGCAACAAGTCATGCTACTTTTGCCCGCTTTCTGATGAAAAAAAGAACAAGGATGTCATATATGCCAATGAAAGGCCTGTGACATCTGATGAAGAGGTCCTGGAAGAAGCAAGGATATCAGATTCAAGAGGAGCAGGAATAACTGGTGGCGACCCTCTCTTAAAGATAGAACGGACAACAAGGATCATTAGAAAGCTGAAGCAGGAATTCGGACACTTTCACATCCACCTCTACACCCCTTTAAAGAATGTCACAAGAGAAAAACTAAAGGCCCTCCATGAGGCTGGTCTTGACGAGATTCGTTTTCATCCTGATTACGAATCACAAGAGGAATGGCCAAGGCTCAAGCTCGCAAGAGAATTCGACTGGGATATGGGGATAGAGATACCAGTAATACCTGGAACAGATGCTCGCCCGCTAATAGAATATGTAAAGGACAAGGTGGATTTCATCAACCTCAACGAGCTTGAACTCTCAGACACTAACGCAAACAAACTCGAAGAGGAAGGATTCAGAATCAAGTCACAACTCTCATACGCAATAGAGGGAAGCGAAGAGGAAGCAATAAGACTCATGGAATCCCTGGAAGACACGAAGGTGAATGTCCATTACTGCACCACCCGCCTCAAGGACGCTGTTCAGATGGCAAACCGCATCAAGCGCAGAGCAAAAAACGCTGCAAAACCCTTTGATAAGATAACCGATGAAGGCCTTCTGATAAGAGGAGCGGTTTTTCCCGAAAAATATTCTCTTGAAGAAACAAAAGAGTGCATCATAAGAAAATGCAACATCCCTGAAAAGCACATTTTCATAGACACGAAAAAAAATCGTGTCCTGACAAGAGCTGCAGCAATGAAGCACATCAAAAGAAAGCTCAAGGAGACCTGTGCAATAATCGAAGAATACCCAACATGGGACCAGTTAGAGATAGAGAGGGAATACTTATGAAAGCAGTTATCGTCTCCACTAAAGATCCTGCAGGCATGAACATCAAAGAGAATCTTCTAGCGTATCACGCAAAAGAATCAGGCAAAAGATTCAACCATACCGTCTATTCATTCGACAATTTCACCCTTTACACCATAGATACCGATTCAGTCCACTGTGAAAAGATTGACCAGGACCTCCCTGAAGAGATGATCATCTTTGCGACAAAACACCAGAGCAAGGCTAAAAGGCCCTGCCTTTGCTGTCATGTCCCAGGCAATTGGAATACAGCAGACATCGGAGGAGAAGAGAAAACTCTTTGCAAAGCACCAGCAGAATACATAAGAAAAGCCCTTCTTATCCTGGATGATATAAACGATCTTGGCTTTGAAGTAAGCATTGAGCAGACCCATCATGGGCCAGCAATCAATAAGCCCTGCATGTTTATCGAGATAGGTTCAAGCCAGGAAGAATGGGAAAACAAGAAAGCAGGCAAGCTGATAGCAGAGACCATAATAAGGCTTACCAATACCCCTCCCGAAAAAAGAAGGACTGCCCTGGTCCTTGGAGGCGGCCATTACAACGAGACAGCAAACAAGCTCATAAGGAATTCAGAACTTGCAATAGGCCATATCTGCGCAAAATTCCTCCTGGAAGGTCTGGATAAAATAATTTTAGAACAGGCAATAGAGAAGAACACTACAAGAGCTGACCTCATAGTCCTTGACTGGAAAGGACTGGGACCCCACAAGCAAAAAGTAAAAAAAATTCTATCTGATATAGATATTGAAGTAAAAAGAAATAAATCTATTTGAGCTGCTCGTCGTAAGCGCCGTCATTGATTTCCTTGGTCACAGCCTTTGGGTCCTTGGAATCAACAGTTATGCCCATTGTATTACAAGTACCGAGTATGTCTTTTACCCTCTGCTTGACATCAACACCAAGCAGTGATGTTTTCTTCATGTCAGCAATTTTTAAGACCTGATCAAATGTAAGGTTTCCTGCAATCTCTGCGCTCTTTGAAGCCTTACTTATTCCAGCCTCTTTTTTTATGAGCGCTGATGCAGGTGGTGTACCCACAGTTATCTCATAATCCTTAGTAACTGTATCAACAATGACATTCACAGGCACTTGCATTCCCTTGAACGATGCAGTAACTTTGTTTATCTCTGTAACAATCTCTCCTATGTTAACTCCCATCGGACCTAAAGCAGGACCCAGTGGCGGAGCTGCTGTTGCTTTTCCACCTTCAATTAATATCTCAATCTTCTCTTTTGCCATAATATCTCTCCTTAATCTCTTCGTATAACTTTGATTGCATCAACCTTAACAGTTATCGGGATTGGCACTGCTGATTCAAGCAGCTCAACTACTACTTCCTCTTTTTGCTTGTCAACCCTGGTAACCTTGGCTTTCTCACGCTTGAACGGCCCTGATATTATCTCGCAGATATCGTTTTTCTGTATATTGACATCCTTTTTTACCTGTTCAAGCATATGCTCAATCTCCTTGTAATTGACCTCTTTTGGCAATAATCCACGCGCATAAGGTATATTGAATGCAGCCTGTTCAGCATCTGTCCTGTTACCTGCTTCAACAAATATGTATCCACGCATGCCATGAGGCGCTATCACTGAATACACAGCAAGCTCTTTTTTCTTGACATTACTGATTAGAAAATCCATGACCTGATCTTCACGATTAGCCGTTGTTCGCAAAGCAAAAAGTGAGGTGCTTATCTCACCTGAATCAGGCTCCTCAGGAGTCTCTTCAGGCTCAGCAGGTTCCTCAGGAGTCTCTTCAGAAGCAAGCTCCTTCTTCATCTCTGCAAATTCGTCTTCTTCCATCTGTTCTTTTTTCTTATCCATCGTACATCCCTAAAATAGTACTTGTCTTACCATTGTTATTAAAAACCCTATGAAACCTATGATCGCCATTCCAAGTCCTGAAATTTTAACAATAGATTTGAACTCTGGCATTGACGGTTTCTTTGTCAGTCTCAGCACACGCCAATACTCTTTCAGGTAGTGCTTTAATCTTGTTTTAACGTTTTTCATGACCATTTTAATTGACGAATTCTATCCCCAATTCGTTTTCTATCTCCTGTTTTTGTCTTTTTCGGAGTGTGTTAGAGCCAAGTATCTGGCTGGATGTGACTCCTGTAACTATTATCATGACTCTTATTGAATTCTGCAGGTCCTCATTTATCTGGGACCCCCATATAATCTTTGCATCATCATCAAGCCTCTCAGATATTGTCTCGACAACCTTTCGCGCTTCTTCCAGCGTCATGTCAAGACCTCCTGCAACATTGATCAACGCTCCACTTGCCCCGGAGATATCCACGTCAAGCAGTGGATTTTGTATTGCCTTTTCAACAGCCTCAATAGCCCGCTTCTCGCTATCACTTTCACCTGTACCAATTAGGGCAACCCCTCCGCTATCCATGATAGCCCGTACATCTGCAAAATCAAGATTGACAAGCCCTGCAGTTGTTATAAGTTCAGCTATACCCTTCACAGCATTGGTAAGGATCTCATCAGCAACCTTGAATGCTGTGCTGATCGGAAGGTCAGGTGCCATTTCCATCAGCTTGTCATTTGGAATTACTATGAGCGTATCAACTGTCTGTTCAAGCTTCTCAAGCCCGATGACAGCATTCTCGTACCTGCGTTTGCCTTCCATGGAAAAAGGGATCGTTACAACACCTACTACAAGTGCACCAACCTTCTTCCCGATTTCAGCAACAACAGGAGCAGAACCTGTACCAGTCCCACCACCTAGTCCGCAGGTGATAAACACCATATCAGGTGTCCCAAGCGCTTTCTTTATTTCCCCTTCACTGTCCCTTGCTGATTCTTCTCCTACTTTTGGTTGGGAACCAGCTCCAAGACCACCGCTCACATCCTTACCAAGGAGTATCTTGCTGTCTGCAGTTGTATAAAGAAGATCCTGGGCATCTGTGTTCAAAGCGATTGTATCAACGCCTGCAATCCCCACCTGGGACATACGATTGATTGTATTATTACCAGCACCACCAGTACCAACGACTTTTATTCGCGCTTTTCTGGTTGATAGGTATTGTTCAAGTTCATTATCAGTTGATACCTTTGTATCTTCTTTGATGAAGGGTTCATCCATAGAGTGCACCTCAGTTCAGTTCTTCATGCTTATCATGAGAGACCTCTTTTGGTTTGTTATGTGCTACCTCTTTATGTTTGTTTTGCTCAATTTGATCAGGTTCCACTTCAAAGACTACATCCTTGACTGCCACAAGCCGCTTGATCTCCTTTTTCAGCTCTTCTTTTATCTCGTCAGGAAGCTCCTGCTTGAATTTAAGAGTGCAGACCTCTTCTGCAACAGAGACTTCTATAGAAACCCCGTACTTTACAGAAAGAAGCGCCTTGACCTGCTCCTGTGTGTCTGTAACAATCCTTTTTACCTCTAAATCATAATGCAGGGCCCTTCCTGAGAATGGATGATTGAAATCAACAATGGTCCTTCCACCGCTTACAGTCTTTACAATCCCCATTGCTTCATCCACATTGACTTGAAGTCCAGGTGCTGGTTGTATCCCTTGTTTCTTGAATTTTGAAGTAGGAATCAACTGGATATATTTTGCATCCCTTTTCCCAAAACCCTTTTCAGGAGGGATATCTATCTCGTATTTTCCTAACTCTTTTCCTATAAGGAACTCATCGATTCCTGGCAAGACATGGCCTTCACCTACACAGATGACAAGTGGTTCAAATGTTCGTGAACCGTCATCGAGCCCATGCTCCTTTGCAGTCTCCTTATTAGTAGTATCAAATACCATCCCATCTTCCTGGAGAGTCCCAGTATAATCGAGTTCTATGAAATCATGCTCTTTTATTGCGCTCATTGTAATTTCTCCTTTTGGTTTTTCATCTGGATAGCTTTTCACTATCAAGAAGAACTATGTCCTTAGAAAAACTAGTGGCATATTTAAAGCTTTCGGCAAGCC
>CAYYOI010000050.1:0-11035 GCA_964473285.1 uncultured Methanosarcinales archaeon
AGGCTTATAAGCTCATAATCCAAAGATTATTCGCTTGTTAAGTCAACAATGTCCGAATTAAGAAATAAAATTAGCCAGTGCAGGTCACCCTGGCACTGTCTATTGCACACTGGAACTGCTTGATGAGCAATTCGATGTAAAATACTACTGTTATTGCCATTGATGCCACCAGCACCCAGTACAGGATTGGACTTGCAAGCACTATCTTATGGGCAAAACTTCCCAGTACGACAAATGCCACCAATGGACAGATGAAACCCCACTGGGTCACGTAGAACTCTGAAAAGTGGTGCTTCTTGAAATAGTCCACAAGCAGGCTGATACCAAAAGCCAGGTACCATATCTCAAAGGCAAATGCAAGGCCCATCACAAGATAGTTGAATGCGCCCATCTCAAAGCCCAGATGATGCTCCATGAAGTGACTTAACCTGAATGCACTGATCGCAAACAGAGTAATGTTTGGTATAACAATCAGGAAGCTTGGCAGGAACTGTTTCTCAGGAAGGCCTTCTTTCTTGAAGTGGCTCTTGAAGAGGACTAAGAGCTTTACTGCCAAGAGAAACACACCCATGAAACCTGAGATTAGTGAGAGGAACGCTGCTGTTGTTGCAATTGTTGTATCCTGTGCCATCGCTGCAATCCCGGTTCCAACTACTGTAAGCATTCCCAGGGCAAAGGGATGAAGAAGCCAACCGAAATTTATCTTGTCTATGTCAAAGCCTTTCTGGAAAGAGATTCTCAATAACTTGATTTCGGTCCACAAAAGTGCGATGAAGATTGCTGTCCAGAACAGGAATGCCGGAAGCATCATTGCCTGGAAATTATCCTGCATGACTGGCAGGAAATAGCGTACAGGCCCAATCATCACATTCATTGTCATAATGATTGAGATGAATGGTGCAAGAAGGGTTGCGTTTTTCAATGGGTCCTCCATCAATTTCTTATGGCCTCCTTGCCGCATCCAGCGAATCAGCTTTCCTAAAAGGTAGATTGTCAGGGCAATGTGCAATGCTGCAAAAACTATCATTATTGCTTCAAAACCAAAGTACAAAAAACCTGATTTCAACTGCCAGAGCTGGGAACGGGTTATGAGACCTGCTCCTTGCTCTATTGTGTACTGCATCAGGACAAATGGCATGATTGCCACACCGCCTGCTCCAAGCGACATCAAAAATAATAATGGATTAAATTTCATAAGTATCCCTCCTGTATTTTTAAGTATGGAGGAAAGGTTGTGAATTATAAATGCACCTGTGAAGTGAAATCAGAACAAAAAAAGTATCAGTAGTGCATATACTAAAGAAAATTCTCACTCTTTATGGCTTCAATAAATTCGTCAATTGAATAATTCCCTTTGTGAACATCTTTTGTCAGGAATGAAGCTTTTGCAATTGGTTCTCCTGCCAGGGCCTGCATATCTTTGAATGTCCGTCTTGCTCCGGATCCATTCATGGTGCAGAAAAAAGCGACTTTTCTCAATGTGTTTGGGGTTAGGAATGAACGAATAGGACTAGACATAGTGAAAGCCCATACTGGTGTTCCTATGATAACCAGATCATATTTAGTAGGATCTGCTTTGATTGGATCAATCTTTGGGAGCTGCCTGAATGATGCTTCTTTTCCGCTCCGGATATAACCAATGGCTCCGTTTCTGTTTGTTGGTTCTGTAATCCTTGCAATGTCAGCTTTCAACTTCCCTGCAAGAGCCTCGGATACCTTTCTGGTGGTATCAGTACGGGAAAAATAGATTATCAGGGTTTTCATATTGGTCTGGAGAGGTTATTAATATATAAATTTGCCTTTTCTGCTATCTCTTTTGCGGTAATTCCTGCAATAGATCGGAGTTCCTTGCAACTGCCATGTTCGATGAAAGAATCAGGAAGGGATATGGATCCGTGACCCAGCTGTTCCTGGATTTCTGAATAAAGTCCTCCTTTGATTGAGTTCTCCTCTGCTATGATATGTGTGTCATGGGATTGTATCTCATTGATTATGTGATGATCTATGGGTTTAAGGAACCGTGCATTTATGACAGTTGCTTCAATTCCCTGGCTTTCAAGGATATCAGCTGCTTTCAAGCATTCTTGTACCATACTGCCTATGGCAATGAGCAGGAGGTCTTTTCCTTTCCTAAAGGTGGTTGATGTGCCTGTCTCTATTGTAGAAGACTCCCCTTTCATACCTGAACCGCGAGGATAACGTATAGCAAAAGGGCCATCATGATCCAATGCAGTGTCAAGCAGAGCCGGCAATTCTGCAAGCGAACCTGGCGCTGAGATCACAAGGTTTGGAATGCAACGAAGATAAGAAAGATCAAATTGTCCATGATGGGTAGCGCCGTCTTCGCCTACCAGGCCTGCCCGGTCAATCGCAAAGGTTACAGGCAGATTCTGAAGACATACGTCATGGATGACTTGGTCATAAGCGCGCTGTAGAAAGGTCGAATAAATAGCCACAATCGGCTTGTAACCTTGCTTTGCAAGCCCTGCTGCAAAGGTCACAGCATGCTGCTCTGCAATGCCCACATCAAAAAAACGGGCAGGAAACCTGCATGCAAATTCGTTAAGACCTGTGCCATCAGGCATTGCAGCTGTGACTGCAACAATACGTGAATCCTTTTCTGCAAGCTTGCATATGTGATTCGAAAAGACACTTGTGTATGTCTGTTTGGATGTCTTGCCATTAAGAGGGGGAAGGCCATGGTACTTTGTGGCATTCTCTTCTGCCGCAGGATAGCCTTTCCCTTTTTTAGTCATCACATGGATGAGCTTTGGGCCTTTCATCACTTTTGCTTTCCTGAAGGTTGAGATGAGCTCATCAGTATCATGGCCATCGATGGGGCCAAGGTAATTCAACCCTAGTTTCTCAAATACAAATACAGGGGTTGTGAGGAGCTTGAGTTTTGTCTTGAGGTCTTTTAGTTCAGACAGATCATAATTCTCGAGAAGATGGTTGATTGTCTTTTTGACTTCATCATAATGCCTGGTCTTGCTTATGCGGTTGCTGTATTTTGCAAGTGCGCCTGTGTTCAATGCGATGGACATCTTATTATCATTGAGAATTATTATCATGTCCTTTTGGAGATACCCTGCATGGTTGAGGCCTTCAAAAGCCATCCCTCCTGTGAGGGCACCATCTCCGATTACTGCTATTACATCATAAGACTCACCTGAAAGATCACGTGCGCAGGCCATGCCAAGGGCAGCAGAGACTGATGTAGAACTATGGCCTGTGCCGAAGGCATCATGCTCGCTTTCCCTTATATTTGGGAAGGGTGATGTCCCTCCAACCTGCCTGAGTGTCTCAAGACTGCGTCCAGTAAGGATCTTGTGAGCATAGGATTGATGGCCAACATCCCATATTATCTTGTCCTCAGGGGTCTTAAATGCAGTATGTAAAGCGATTGCTAGCTCAATTGTTCCAAGATTGGATGCTAGGTGGCCTCCGTTCTTTTGTACAGAATCAATAATTTGTTGACGAATATTATCCATCAATAGAATTCAAAAGTTGTAATATATAAGGGTTATTATTCCATCATCTCTATCTCGATGTTAAGCCCTTCTGGGATAGGTACACGCATGACAAGACGCAATGCCCTTTCATCAATTCCAAGATCAATGAGCCTTTTATGCACACGCATCTCGAATCGTTCCCAGGAGGCTTTTCCATCTCCACAGGGACTCTTCCGGGTGGTTACTCTCATCTTCTTTGTTGGAAGCGGGATCGGTCCTCGCATCTCTACTCCTGTCTTCTCTGAGATATCCTTAATATATGAACATATCTCATTTACCTTGTTAATCTCAGTGCTTGCTATCTTAATTCTTGCTTTTTGCATGGTAACCACTTATATATTTTTCACATGATGAACCAAGTTCACCATGAAATTAAATAAAAAAAATTTATTCTTTTTTCACCAAGTCAATGCACATTCCTGCAGCAACAGTTGAACCGGAATCCCGGATTGCGAACCGTGACATCTGCGGGATGTCTTTTTGCTTCTCGATGACTAGTGGCTGAACTGGTTTCAGTTTCACAATTGCAGCATCCCCATTCTTGATGAAGTCAGGATTCTCTTCGAGTACTTCACCGGTAGCAGGGTTCAGCTTTTTCTCAATTGCGATAACCTGGCATGCTACCTGAGCAGTGTGGATGTGGAACACAGGTGTGTATCCTACTGTAATCACACTTGGGTGGTTTAGCACGACAAGTTGAGCTGTGAACTCAGTTGCAACTGTTGGAACATTGTTGGTATGACCGAGAACGTCTCCACGCTGGAGGTCTTTCTTACCGAAGCCCCGGACGCTGAATCCTACGTTGTCACCTGGATTAGCTTCCTTGTACTGTTCGTGGTGCATCTCGATAGTCTTGACTTCTCCTGTCACTCCCTTACCTTCACGACCAGGAACTGCGACAACCTTGTCACCAACTTTCATGACACCTGTCTCAACACGACCAACTGGGACTACACCGATACCTGTGATGTTATAAACATCCTGGATAGGTAGCCTGAGTGGCAGATCAACTGGTGTCTCTGGTGGTGTAATCTGATCCATAGCTTCAAGAAGTGTTGGACCTTTATACCAAGACATGTTCTCTGATTTGTTTACAATGTTATCTCCTTTGAGGGATGCAACAGGGATGAATGGAATCTCATCTGCCTTGTATCCAACGCTTTTAAGGAGAGTTGTAACTTCCTCTTTGACCTTATTGAACTTTTCTTCACTATATTCAACACCGCTGATGTCCATCTTGTTGACAGCAACCATCAGTTGGCCTACTCCTAGGGTTCGTGCAAGGAATGTGTGTTCCCGGGTCTGGGAGTTTACACCGTCGTTTGCTGCAACAACAAGAACACCTACATCTGCCTGTGATGCTCCGGTAATCATGTTCTTCACGAAGTCACGGTGACCTGGTGCGTCGATGATTGTCCAATAGTACTTATCACTGTTGAACTCCTTGTGTGCAAGATCGATTGTAACTCCTCGCTCTTGCTCCTCTTTCAGCTTATCCATAGTAAATGCGAATTCGAATCCACCTTTACCTAGCTCTTCAGCCTTTTGCTTGAGCTTTCGCATTGTCTGCTCGTCGATCGATTTTGAATCGAATAGTAACCTGCCAACGGTTGTTGATTTACCATGATCTACGTGGCCAATAAATACGATGTTTACGTGCTTTTTGTCTTTAGCCATTATTCACCCTCCTTGGTTTTTATTTGAGGAAATTAGGTCTCTTTATAAATGTATCGGATTATTCCCCCATCATTGCTTTTGTTAGACCTTTTCGTTGTCGGATCTGCTCTAGTGTTTTCTGCTGTAGTTCATCTGGTAGTCGCTCGAATACCTGGTCTATCAAAGATGACTGTCCGCGTCCGCCGGTTGCGCTCCTTAAATCTGAGCTCCAGCCAAACATCTCTGCAACTGGCATCTTTGCTTTTGCGATGACCATGATTCCTTCCTGATTCATCTCAAGAAGCTGTCCTCTCTTATTGGACACCAGCTTTGATATCTCACCCATGTATTCCTGAGGTGCTTCGATATGCAATACCTGGAGTGGTTCATAGAGTACAGGTTTTGCAGTCCTTATTGTCTCCCTGATACCCTCTCTTATAGCAGGGTATACCTGTGCCGGGCCTCGGTGGATTGCATCCTCGTGAAGCTTCATATCCATGAGCTTGACCTTGACACCAAAGCATGGATCATTACCAAGTGGACCTGCATTCATGACATTCTCGAACATGTCGTTTATGAGCTCGATTACCTCATGCATGTGTACCTGACCCCTGGTCTGGTCTATGAGAAGATTGCCATTGAAGATGTTTTTCACCTTGCTTGCAACCTTAGTGTCATAACCTGCATTCACAAGCTGCTGGATCAGGTCGTCTTCCTTTTTCTTGACCCTTCCTTCAGGAAGCTCTTTACGCTGGACAAGTTTCATTATTTCAGGCTCAAGAGGTTCAGCAACAAAATAGAACTTGTTGTGCTTGTTTGGGGTCTTCCCTTCTGCCTGATCACCTTCTTTTGTTACAGTCTCCCTGTAAACAACAATAGGTGGGCTGGTCTTTACCTCAACATTCTTTTCAGACTTGATCCTGTTCTCAATGATCTCCAGATGCAGTTCACCCATACCGTGAAGCAGGTGCTCACCGGTTTCCTCATTGATCTCGATCACAATCGTTGGGTCCTCTTTTGCCACCTGCCGTAGGACTTCTACCAATTTGGGAAGATCAGAAGGCCGGTTCGCTTCAATTGCTTTGGTTATGACAGGGTCAAAGATGTGTGTTATCTCTTCGAATGGAGTCATATCATCTGCAGTTGTTATCGTCTCTCCTACCTTGGTCTTCAGACCTGCAATTGCAATTATATTTCCTGCAGGAACATTATCAACAATCTCCCTTTTTGCACCATTGGTAGTAAATACCTGCTGGATACGTCCTTTGGTTTTCTCGTTTACCAGGTTGACAGTTGTACCTTTTACCATGGTTCCTGAGAAAAGACGGCCGAAGGCAATTTCACCTGCCTGAGGGTCGATTACAATCTTTACCACGATAAAGAACAAAGGTCCTTTTGAGTCGCATTTCACAAGTGATTTCCCTTCAACAGATTCAGAGTCTCCCCGCCAGATCTTCTGGATCCGGTACTCCTGTCCTTTAACTGGGTTCGGAAGATGCTCGATAACCATGTTGAGGGTAACTTCGTGAAGTGGTGCTTTCTTTGCCAAAGGCTTGTGGTCACCACTCTCGTATGCATCGATTATATCCTTGAAGCTTATTTCATTCTCCTTCATGTAAGGAACACTCATTGCCCAGTTGTGAAATGCGGAACCGAATGCAACAGAACCGTCTGCAACATTGACCTGCCATCTCTCACCATAGTCTGGAGAGATCTCACGAATCAGTTTGTTAACGTCTTTGATGATGCTTACAAATTTCTCCTGCATCTGTTCAGGGGTGAGTTGAAGCTCCTTTATGAGCCGGTCAACTTTGTTAATGAACAATACTGGCTTGACACGCTCCTTTAAAGCCTGGCGAAGAACAGTCTCTGTTTGTGGCATTATTCCTTCGCTTGCACAGCAGAGGACAATAGCACCATCAACAGCACGCATTGCCCGGGTAACGTCTCCTCCGAAGTCAACGTGTCCTGGTGTATCAATAAGGTTTACCAGATAATCCTTATCCTTATAGGTATGGACCATGTTGACGCTTGCAGAATCGATTGTGATGCCTCTTTCCTGCTCGTCTGAATGGAAGTCAAGCTGGCATGCTTTTCCAGCAAGATCCTCAGACATCATACCTGCACCAGCAAGTAGATTGTCGGAAAAAGTGGTCTTACCGTGGTCAATATGAGCACAGATAGCAATATTTCGGATATATTCCTGCTTATCCATGGTTTTCTTGATCCTGTCAATCATCTTTGCCATTCTTACTCCTCCTCCGTATCAATTTCGTCGCCTTCTCTTTCGTGCATGACATAATAATCATGTACTGTATTGTAGGAGTGGAGCTCCTTAGAAGAGAACCATAGCTCAAGCTCTGATTTCGCATCATCCTTGTCAGATGAAGCGTGTATAAGGTTTGCTACTGGACGATCATTCTTGTCTGCCTGGGCGAAACTTACATGAGCAAAATCTCCTCTGATTGTACCAGGTTGAGCAGACTTTGGTTCAGTTGCACCTACCATCTTCCTGACATTCTCGATAGCATTGACTCCTTCGATTGCAAAAGCAATCACTGGGCCTTCCTTGAGGAAACCGGTGAGCAATGTACGCACTTTTTCTCCTCTTCTTTCAGAAATGTCTTCAGTGTAATGCTTCTTTGCAAACTCTTCGTCTGCCCAAAACATCTTCATGCCTATTATTTTGAAGCCTGCGTCTTCAAAACGTGTTATTATCTTTCCAGCAATGCCTCTCTTGACACCGTCTGGCTTTATGAGGACTAGTGTGCGCTCAATCATGTGTCTCACCTTTTATATAACCTTTTGTCCATTTCTGCTCCCTTGCTTTCCTGCCGAGTTTCAGCATGTTTTTCTCGCATTTATTGGAACAAAAATAAAGGACTTTCGCATCCTTTTTTACGTACATCTTACCAAATCCTGACGGGATCTCTTCCCCGCAAAAACTACATTTGACCATTGTAAAACACCTTAGTTGAAATTGCCACCTCTTCCACCTCGTGAAAGCTGTCTGGCTTCGAATTCTGTCTCTCTTAACATGAGAATATCTCCTACCTGAACCGGACCTTTTACATTGCGCCGCAGGATCTTATTAGCGTCGCGTCCTTCCAGGACCTTGCAACGTACCTGGGTCGCTTCGCCCCTGGTGCCAGTCCTGCCGATTATCTCCTCGACACTTGCGGGCACAGCCTGGGAAAAGGTTGCTCCGGTTTTCTTTTGTTCTTCTTTCTTTGCCATTTTTATTCAGCTTCAGAAATGTTCTTAATTAGGTTCTTTGCTTCTCCTTCCTTGATTATGGAAACTGCAGCGGTTCCGAGTGGAAGACCTGCTGCTGCACCAAGTTCTTCTTTGGTGCCTACCTCAACACAAGGTACACCTTTTTCCTTACAAAGAGGGGCCAGGTGCATGACAATCTCTTTCGGATTCACATCATTTGCATAAAGTACAAGTTTTGCAGTGCCTTTCTCTACAGTCTTAGTCACTTCGTTGACGCCTTTCTTGATTGTGCCTGTTGCTTTTGCTACTTCAACTGCTTCATATGCAGCATTAACATTATTTTTTTCAGCCATTTTTAATTACCCCGTATTATACCGACTGGAGAGAACACAAAAACCTCTCTCAGATTCCGAAGAATCCTCATTAGTCATCGGTTAGTAGGATTGGAAAAGGGGGTTACTTATAAAGCTTTTGTTTTTTGATTCTCGCGAGCTGTTAATCAATTCCGATAATCAAATCCTTAATTTTTTATATATTGGCCTATTACCTATTGTGGGGGGAGGAACATGGATGATGGGTTAAAGGATGGTATCAAAAATTTTGGGAAAGAATGTAATTCTCTTGAAAAGACCCTGAAGCGACTTGAAGAGAAACACAAGATGAATCTTTTCCACATGCATGATACTGCTGATCTACGAGGAAAGCTTATGCTGGGAAGCGGCCTGATAATCTTTTCTTATGAAGGAGGAGATACTGCAGAAAACAGGTTCTATGATGTCAAAAGAGGTTTCTCATATAGGGTTTACGCTGCTTTTGTCGAGCTTGAAGAAGAGCATGGAATAATTAATGTCCATGGAGCGGATATCGTTGATATCCGGACAGGCACTTATGACACCAGGGATTCCCTGATGAGGGGCATGGTACATTCACAAACAGAAAAATATTTAAGAATGTTAGAGAATGAGGGAGTATGATGGAAAATGACAAAGATGTAAAAAATGTAATCGCGCAAGTAGATTATCAATTGAAAAGCATACTTAAGGATATCTCAGATAAGATAGGCAAATATCGAAAGCAGCTGGATGTTGAAGTGAGGAATATTGACAATCATATGAAATACTGGCCTGAAACAACAACCCTCAGATCAAACCTAAATACATTATATAGAAATATTAAAGATCTTGAAAACTCACTGGAAAAGGGGAAGAAAACCAAAAAAATCAGTCATGAAAAGCTTGATATTGCCCAGGCCAAGACCCGCATGATTATTACAAACCTAAGCCAAGTCATAGACAAATTACCAGACAAGAAACAGACTATCGGGGCAGAGCAGTTCAGGACTGATTTCAACAACCTAGTGACTGAAAAGACAAAAGATCTGAATAAAGCCTTGAAAGAGGTCTATGATGAGATCAGTAATGAGCATATGGTAATGGAACATATCCAGCAGATGCTGAAACAGGCTTTTGGATAGATTTCCGGCTATTTTCTGGAAACTTTTTTAAATAGTTATTCTGTCGAAATAGTATGAATCAGCAAGATAAGAACCCTGATTACAAGGGGATGTATGCTTATGTCAAGAAGCTCTTTGAAAGGACCCGTCACTTCAAGCATGGACCCTTTGATGAGACTTTCTATACTATGCGGGTCTACGAATGCTCAAAAGAAATCCTGGAGCATGTTAAGGCAAAAAGGGAGCAGGTACTTGTTGCTTCTATTTTACATGACATCGGAAAGGTAAAACTACGTGCATCACGAATGTTTGGCAATGGGCATTGCCTTCCAGGCATGGGAGAAGAGTGGCATCGGCATGCTACCCTTGGAATTCCCATGGCACAAAAGTACCTGAAAAAGCAGGGTCATTCGAATAAGTTCATTGAAGAGGTGTGTTACCTTATTGAGCATCATGACCTGCGGGGCGATAAGATGAAGGGCCGCAGCACTGAACTTAAGGTCTTACAGGATGCTGATATAATCGCAGATGTTGGCTTTGCTGGATTTATAAGGCCCTTTCTTTTCTGCGGAAAATTCCATAAGCAATCAATCATAGACTCTATCAGATTCATCAAGGGAGATGACAGGACAAAGGAAGTTATCAACCTTGAGGTATCAAAGAAAATCGCACAACGAGAGATGAAGATACAAAAGATGCTCGTAGATGAGGTCTCTAAGGAGATTGACAGTGACTTGTTGGGATAAGCTTAAATAAAGTTCTATTGTATTTTATCCAATGTTCGATCAGATTGCAACCTTTGGGTATCTGGGTAATATTATTCCATTACAGCAGGTAGTTGCAGTTGTCACTGGATTCTTTTGGTGGTGGTTCATTTCCCGCTACAGATTCAAGTACTGGATAGTTGGTCTCCAGTTGCTTCTTGCGTTCATTGTCTCGGAGCTTGCGGGGATGGGTGATTCTAATTTAATTATACTTGATGAGTTTGTGGCAATGCCTCTTGTATTTCTGGGTTTTAGCCTTAGGAAGGATATCAGGTCTGTATTGATTGCATCCGGAGGAATTGGGTTATTTGGATTGTTTGACTGGCTAAAGCCCCTTGGAATAAGTTATCTTGAATTGCTTCCTGGAGGAATTGTCCTGGATGACATGGGGGCTGCAATTCTTGCATGTGGCCTGTTGTGGCTGATCCTGTATA
>CAYYOI010000051.1:0-10952 GCA_964473285.1 uncultured Methanosarcinales archaeon
AAATGGTTATGATCAGCTAGAAATCATAATGTTGAAAGGATATCTACACACCCCACAGGTAAAAAGGTTTAAATATTACATGTCCCTTCCAGCAAGGATGGCACAAGATATATGTATTGGGTTCCTTAACAGGTTCTTTAATATTTGTGCTATACAGATTATTCAATAAGACCAGGCACATGAGCTGCTTGGTTGTTCTTTCTGAGTTGCTTATGTGCTGAAGGGGTGCAGAAAATGGAGATATATGATACCACACTACGAGACGGTGCACAGGCAGAAGGCGTGAATTTCACGACATCAGAGAAACTACGCATAATAAAGATTCTTGATGATTATGGTATTGATTATATCGAAGCAGGATGGCCGTCAAGCAATGAATCAGACAAGCAGACATTCCAGGAATCTCCAACTCTAAACCACGCAACTCTTGTTGCCTTTGGCGCAACCCACAACAAGAACCTTGCACCTGGAAATGATCCAAACCTGGAAGGCATAATTGATTCAGGGGTAACAACAGCCTGTATATTCGGCAAGACCTGGAAAACCCATGTGACAAACCAGTTGGGATGCAGTTTTGAGAGGAATCTTGAGCTTATCCATGACAGTGTTGCATACCTCAGGAGCAAAGGCCTTGAAGTCTTTTTTGATGCAGAACATTTCTTTGATGGATTTGCAGATGACCCTGATTATGCACTTGCCTGCCTCAGGAAAGCACATGAAGCAGGAGCGTCCAGGCTGGTCATGTGTGACACTAACGGAGGGATGCTTCCCTCCCAGGTTCTGGAGACTGTTGAGCATGTTGCAGGTTCTTTTGCATGGCAAAGCCTAGGCGTTCACATGCATAACGATGGAGACATGGCAGTTGCTAACAGTATCATAGCTGCTCCATGTATCAACCAGATCCAGGGAACAATTAATGGTATTGGAGAACGTTGCGGCAATGCTAATCTCTCGTCCATAATTCCAAATCTAATGATAAAGAAAGGAATCACCCTTCCAATCGACCTTGAGAAGACAGTTGATGTCAGTAAGACTATCTATAACTACGCAAACATAAAACCCCCTTCCTATCAGCCATATACAGGCAGGTCAGCATTCGCCCATAAAGGTGGTGTTCACGTTGGTGGCATGCAAAAAGAAGCATCTTATGAGCACATAGATCCCCTGACAGTTGGGAACCGAACCCGTTACATCCACTCGAAGCAGTCAGGAAGTTCTAACATAATAACCATGGCAAAAGAAGCAGGCTTTGATATCGCCTCTGGTGACCCCCGCATAAAAGAAGCGCTTGCTGAACTCAAGCACATGGATGATATAGGTTATGAGATAGAGGGCATGCCCTCCGAACGTTACCTTCTTATGCACAAGCATTTCGGATTGCCTGACATGATGCAGATAACAGGATGGCGTGCTTTCAGTGAGGACTTTACAAATGAGTCAAGTGAAGCAGTTATAGAAGGTTTTGTGAATGATAAACCTGACCTTGTTGTTGCAAAAGTAGGAAAGGAAGGCCCTGTAGCAGCAATCTACGATTCTTTACAAAAGCTGGTTGCACCCCATTTCCCTGAAATAAGGGACATGCGACTATCTGATTACAAGATGCGTATTGCAGAAGAGAATGGACAGAACTCTCCAGTGAGAGTCTATGTTGAATTCAGTAACAATGGAGACACATGGGGCACTGCAGGCATCAGTCGTAACAGCCTTAAAGCCTCAAAGATAGCTGTTGAGAAAGGCTTCCAGTATTACCTTCGAAAGTATTGCCAATGATTTAAATATGATAGCCAATTTGTGATTACCATGGAATATGAATATCTCGACCACACAGCAGATGCAAAGTTCAGGGCCTATGGTGATACACTTGAAGAGGCCTTCAGGAATGCCCTTCGTGCAATGTTTGGCCTCATTGTCTCTGTTGAAGGGGTGGAACCAGTTGCAAAGAAGGAAGTGGAATTGACAGCAGGACGCACAGAATCCTTGCTATACGACTTCTTGGAGGAAGGCCTTTTCCTGTTTGAGACAGACCATTTCATCCCAGCTGATGCAGACATAAAAATCACAGGAAATCATCTAAAGGCTACTATCTATGGTGATACCCTCCTTAATCATGAGATAGAGGGTGACGTAAAATCAGTTACCTATAATGATATGGATATCACTCACAATAAAGGAAAATGGATGATAACTGTTGTTGTTGATATATAGGTGAAAAATGAAAGATAAAGTGAGAAAGATTGATGATTTCCTCTACAGGCTTGACCCATTTGACAATATGACTGTCCCTGCTGAGTTCTTCCTGAATGAACTACTCTTTGAAAAACTTGAGGATAAAGCAGTTGAACAGCTAAAGAACGTGGCATCACTTCCAGGAATATATAAAAAAGCAATAGCAATGCCTGACTGCCATATTGGTTATGGTTTTCCCATCGGAGGGGTTGCAGCAATAGATCGTGAGAACGGCTGTATCAGCCCGGGAGGGATTGGTTTTGACATCAATTGCGGCGTCCGTATGCTTGCAACAAACCTCACAAGAGATGATGTTGAACCCCATATAAAAGACCTTCTAGATTCACTTTTCAAAAACGTCCCTTCAGGTGTAGGTTCAGAATCATCCATCCGCCTTGATGAGAAACAACTCAATGATGTCTTAACTTTCGGGACAAGATGGGCCCTTGAGAATGGCTACGGTGCTGAAGAAGATATCATCAGGTGTGAGGAAGAGGGTAGGATGAAATCTGCTGATGCAAACAAGGTATCTCCCCGGGCGAAAGCCAGGGGCAAGAAACAGCTTGGAAGCCTTGGAGCAGGCAACCATTTCCTAGAGATCCAGGTAGTGGAAGATATCCCTGACCCTGGAACTGCAAAGGTATTTGGTATCACAAAAAAGGATCAGATAGTCATAATGATACATTCTGGAAGCAGGGGCCTTGGCCATCAGGTATGTTCAGACTATCTAAGGAAGATGGAGGATTCCTATCCTGATATCATGCAAAAGCTTCCTGAAAAAGACCTGATATACGCACCTGCAGGATCAAAGCTTGCCCGCGACTATTTCTCTGCAATGAGTGCTGCAGCAAATTTTGCCTGGACAAACCGCCATATAATGGCCCATCAGGTCAGAAAGACCTTCACTGAATTCTTTCCTCAGGTAAAAGTCAGCACTATCTATGATGTAGCACACAACATAGCAAAAGAAGAAGAGCATGAGATTGATGGCATCAAAAGAAAGGTCTGGACCCATCGTAAAGGTGCAACCCGTGCTTTTGGTCCCCAAAGCCCGCATATCCCAAAAGATTACCGTGAAGTTGGTCAGCCCATAATCCTTCCTGGAAGCATGGGAACTGGTTCATATCTCTTGGTAGGATCCCAGACAGCAGAGGAACAGACCTTCGGTTCCACAGCACACGGCGCAGGTCGCGTCATGTCAAGGATGGCTGCAAAAAAACAGTTCAGGGCAGATGAGATATCTCAGGGGCTTGAACGAAAGCATATCTACGTAAAAGCAGCATCAAAAAAGGGAATATGCGAAGAAGCACCACTTGTCTACAAGGACATTGACCAGGTAGTGAAGGTAAGCCATGCTGCAGGTATAGGAAACATCGTTGCCAAAGTACGCCCCTTTGGAGTTGTCAAGGGATAAAAATATAAACAAGGGAGAAGTTGCAGATATTATGGAAGTGACACCGGAACTCATAAGAAAAGTTGCCTCAGTTGCCCGTCTCAACCTGACATATGAGGAAGTAGAAGAATTCACCCCTCAGCTAAAGGAAGTTCTTGAAAGTTTCTCATCTATTGACAATATTGATACAGAAGGGTTAGACCCAAGCTACCAGCCGGTTCACCTGAGAAACATGCTCCGTGAAGATGAAAAGAAAGATTCCCTCACCCAGGAACAAGCCCTTCGCAATGCAAGGTCAAAAGACGGATATATCATAGGTCCGAAAGCAAAATGATTGAACAGACAAGAAAAGTCCTGAAGGAATGCAAGGAACTCGATCAAAAATACAATATCTTCTCTGAGATTACTGAAGACCTGGCACTTGAGCAAGCCCGTGCATTGGAAGATAAACCCAAGGGAAAACTCAAAGGTCTTTTTATCACAGTAAAGGACTGCATTTGCATAAAAGATATCGAGACCCATTCCTCCAGTCGCATCCTGAGAGGGTACAAGCCATTGTTCAATGCAACAGTCATTGAGCGTCTGGTTGCAGAAGGTGCAATCATCATAGGAAAGACCTTGCAGGATGAGTTCGGTTTTGGGACCTTTGGTATCAATACAGGCCATGATTTTCCTGTCCCAAGAAACCCTGTGGATACTTCACGCGTTCCAGGAGGCTCTTCAGGAGGCTCTGGCATAATAAGCAAGCTTGCATCATTTCCCCACGTAAGCCTTGGTGAAAGCACAGGCGGCTCAATAGTGAATCCTGCAGCACTCTGCGGGACATATGGCCTTTGCCCAACCTACGGCAGGGTCTCTCGTTATGGGCTTCTTGACTATGGAAATTCCCTTGATAAGATAGGTCCTATAAGCAACGATCCTGATGCACTGGCACTGGTTCTTGAAGTGATCTCAGGGTTTGATGAGAAAGAGTCGACAACATTGAAAGCACCTGTTCCAAAGATCCCTGGAAAGTTCAAGGGACGAATTGGTGTCATCAAGGAGGCTTTCGGTGAAGGGATCTCCTCCGAGGTCAATAATTCAATACAATCATATATTGATGATCTGAAGGCAAAAGGTTTGACAGTAGAGGAGGTATCACTCAAGACCCCTTATGAGAAAGGCATTGCAACATATTATATCCTCTCCCAGTCAGAATCAAGCACAAATCTTGCAAAATACTGCGGAATGCGTTATGGTATGCACGAGGATATCAGTGGCAATTTCAACGAGTACTTTTCAGGTGTTAGATCAAATCACTTGGGAAAGGAAGTAAAGCGCAGGATTCTCATAGGCACATTCGCCCGCATGGTAGGGTTTCGTGATGCTTATTATATGAAAGCGATGAAAGTAAGGACAAAGATCATAAACGAGTACAAGAAAGCATTTGAAAGATATGATGTTCTTCTTTCCCCGACAGTTCCATATGTTGCGCCAAGATTTGAAGATATTGAGAAGATGTCCCTTCTTGAGACATACATGGCAGACCTTCTTACAGTAGGGCCGAACCTTGCAGGGCTACCTCACATAAATATTCCCTTAGAAACCAATGGCATGCCTGTGGGTGCAATGTTTATCGCACCCCATATGAAAGAAGAGAGGCTATTACAACTTACAAAATGAACTCAGATATAGTGATAGGATTAGAGATACACGTGGAGCTTGCAACAGAAACAAAACTGTTTTGCAGTTGCGCCCGCACAGGTTCAGAGGAGCCAAACACCCGTACCTGTCCTGTATGCCTGGGCCATCCCGGCTCAAAACCTGTCCTTAACAAAAAGGTGCTTGACTATGCCCTTCGCCTATGCCTGGCACTTGAATGCACCATCGCGCCGGAACTTATCTTTTCCAGGAAATCATACTTATATCCTGACATGGCAAAGAATTACCAGATAACCCAGTACGAAGATCCCTTAGGCAGGGATGGGAGGCTGCAGGTAGCAGGGAAGGACATATCAATCACCCGCGTACACATAGAAGAGGACCCGGCCTCCCTTATCCATGGTAATGGCCATGTGCTTGTTGATTACAACAGGAGCGGTGATCCATTGTGCGAGATAGTTACAGGTCCTGACCTCACTAGCCCTGAAGAAGCCCGTGAGTTCATGAGACGCCTTATAGAAGTTATACGCTATCTTGATATATTTGATATTGACAGTTGCCTGATCAAGGCTGATGTCAATGTATCGATAAAGGAATCCGGTTACAAGCGGGCAGAGATAAAGAACATCACAGGCTTCAAGGAAATAGAGCGTGCCCTCTATTATGAGGTCAGCCGCCAGAAGAAAGCAGTTGCAGATAATGAAGAGCTTGTTGTTGAAACAAGAGGTTGGGATCCTGAGGGATTCACCTATTCCATGCGAAAGAAGGAAAGTGAAGAAGACTATGGTTATATTCTTGACCCTGATCTTACAATCACCGATATAACAAAAGATAAGATTGAAGAAGTGAAAGCATCAATGCCTGAGCTTGCTCAAAGCAAGGTCGCCCGCTACACTAGTGATCTTGGAATAGATCAGGCTGACGCCCAGGTCATCGCAAGTGATCGTATCTTAGCAGAGATGTTCGAATCAGTATCTGAAACTGTAGACCCGATCCTTGCCGCCCGCTGGATACGCCGGGAACTTCTTCGTGTATTGAATTACAACAAGCTTGACATCAGGGATATAAAGATTGACTCAAAACATATTTCAGAATTGCTAAATCTTATTGAGAAGAAAAAGATAACAGAGAACACCGCAAAGGAAATAATCCAGGAATTGATCATAACACCTTTTGATATTCATCAGTACATAAAAGACCACGGTCTTGAGGCAGTATCTGATGAAGGTGAACTCGAAGCTTTTTGCAAGGCTGCAATCGATGAGAACCCACAGGCTGTAGCTGAACTCAGGGAAGGAAAAGAGAAGGCACTCAACTTTCTGGTTGGGCAGGTCATGAAAAAGACCAAGGGAAAAGCATCCCCTGCAGAAGTCAACAAGCTCATCCGGGAACTAATCAATTGAGACTAATCTTTCGTATTTTTTCTGGTAGGTGTAGATATGTTTCAACCCATTTAGGCCTATTATTTGCGTACTTATATCTCCAAAAGAAAACTCCTTAAAATCCTCGTCCATTTGCGTATATCTTATCATTTCAGGCTAAAAAGCTCCACTTTCTTTCTAGCGCCCTTCGGCTTGAATGTACCCAGGCTCTTCATCTGTTTTTGTTTTGTCTTGTTCAAAAGCTCATAGAAATCCCGGGTTGCAAGATAGTAAGTCCCTGTTACCTTGTTATGATCTTCCAGCCTTTGTGCAATTGACAAACCTTCAGAGAAATGGTCCATCTGCCTATAACCTCTCGGTCCTACATATGTTTCAATAACATCATCAACATGCATCCCTATCCTGGTCTTTAAAGTCTTGTAGCTGCTGATCTTTTTCGCCGCATCAAATGCCTTGTTTGCATCCTTTGGATCAAAGAAAGCGATAATGCTGTCTCCCACGTACTTGTCAACCTCTGCACCTTTATTTACAAGGATCTTCACTATCCGGTTCACATAATCATCAAGGAGTTTGTTGATCTCCTCTGCTTCCATATCAGCTGTAGTACCGGAATAGTTCTCCACATCAGATATGAATATGATCCTCTTTTTAACTTGCGGTCTGAAGACACCCCACAAGAATTTCCTGATCGACACAGGAAACTCATCAGCCTTGTTGAGGACAATCCCCAGGTAACGCTCCAGGAAATCAACCTCGTCTCTACTTTCCTTGTTTGCCTGCACATTGACCTCTTTGAAGAAACCATGCTTCTTGCTTTCATCCTCCACCCAATTCTGTATCCTTTTGAAACGCTGCCCCACCAGCTTATTCAGATAATAATCAATGATGCCACCTATTATGACCATCACGACAATCATCTCAAGATAGAAGAATATGTTATGTTGCGCCTCTTCCACACGGCTTAGTCCCTGCACTGCACCCCCAAATCTTATGATGATATATCCCATGAGGATCATTACCACAGACTGCATCTTTGCCCTGATTGTTGCAACATACTGGCTTGATTCATCCTTCTTCTTTAATCCTGCGATCCTGTTGAACATCAGAGAGGATTTCTGCAGTTTTCCTGTTTTAACTAGTACCTTTGTTATCCTTCCAAACCTTGTTATGAGCTTGAGTGAACGAAGTACCCGCAGGTTTGCAAGGCCAGGGCCGTTATAGCTGCCTGTAAGGAACCCGAATTCCAGTACTGCAGATAATATTGCGCTTATGTCTACAAGGAAATCGATTGAGATCACATACTTCCATTTGTAAATCCATGCCTTTATCAGGCTGTCAAAGACAAAGAGTATATTTGAAAAGAAGATTATGAGAAGAAGTGTCTTGGTTGAGAAACCATAGATTATCCCTAGTGGCGGCCCGAATATGGAGAATATTATTGATACAACAATACCTATCTCCCATAGGACACTCTTTTCAAGCCGCTCAAGCATGGTTTCTTGTCCGGGATGAAATTATTTAAAGCTTTTCATGAGAGAGTCAAGTTCACTGGCAATCTTTTCTTCAAAGTCATTGACCTTCATATCTCCTCTCTCTGCTGAAAGGATCTGCATCATTCCCTTTATGAATTCATAGTTCTCCCCTATCAGCCCTTTCTCTATCTCCGGGACAGAGGTTTCCTTTTGCCCTTCATCAAGCCTTTCACTTGCAAGCTTTGAAGTGTTTTTCATTACAAACAAAGCATTCCTTGAGTAGAAATGAGCATAGAGTTTCTTGTAATTGATATCAGATGTCTTGCCCTTCATCCCTCCAAATAATCGCAAGGTCACTACAGTATCCGAGAAATCGCCTTCCTTGGAGACTTCTTCCTCTATCTCCTCTGCTTCAAGACCTTCACAGTCAATCATCAAAGGATGTACCTTGCAAACATTCACAGGCAAGAAAGTTGTCTTTCCATCTTCATACAGATAATACCCTCCTTCCTTCAGGAGTTCCAACTCCTTGAAATTGTTGGGGAAAAGCGGCCCTGGAAACACTATTCGCTTGCCGTCCTCTTCAAATTCCCCTGGCTGGTGGATATGTCCTCCTGCATAGTACATGAAATCATCTGGAAGATTCCTGACTGAAAGTTCAGAGAAATCATGGAACTCCGAAAGCCCAGAATGGAACAGGAATATCTTTTTCTTTGCATTGAGGTTCTCAAAGGATGAGAAAAGTCCCTTTTCAAGAGATCCTCTCAACCCCTGGATGCCTGCAATTAACACATCCTCATGCCATGCATGCTTCTCAGAAACATTATAGGCAAGCCCTGACACATCAAGCAGGTCAAGCATTGTCTTTCCTGTAGGAGAATAATCATGGCTGCCTGGCACTAGGTAAACAGGTATTCCTTTTTGTTTTAATTGTTGAAAAGAAGAAAAAACGAACTTGAGCGTGTCAAGTGTCGGTATTGCGGTGTTGAACAAATCACCACTTATGAGCACAAAGTCAACATTGCAGCCTGTTATCACCTGAGAGAATGCCTGGCGGTTCAAATCCCTCATAGTGGGGTCCCGCCATCCGCCCAGGTGGCAATCTGCAATATGGATAAATCTCATAGCTGGTTTGAGACCAGGATTGTGGTCTTTTGTCCCTTGACCTGGCTGTCCATCGCTATGATGTATTTTATGTTTGCCCTCTCTGAAGTGCTTATAAGGTCCTTGTCCACAACACCATCCAGGATTACTGCATGTATGCCTGACTGAAGGCTCTTGATTGTGGTTCCAAGCTCTGAGATAGGTACTTTCCCAAGGATGGTAAGCTTATCATCAAGGATATATGCACCCCTTGTTCCTATCAAATCCTCCAGCAACTCCTTGAATTTAGCCCTCTCATTATTGTTAAGTCGTAGCTTATGTTTGTTATTATTGTTGTGTTGCGTGTTGTGCTGCGGTTTGTTCTTGTTGAACCTCTTGTTATGATGCTTCTTTTGATCCTCTTCCTGTTCCCTGGAAAGGTCAAGTTTTGCCTGTTCTGCAGCAATCTTGCTTCTCAATGCCTTGTGAATCTCTTTCTTGGTTATCTCTTCAACTTCCTTTCCATCAGGCGCATAACACACGAAATCAAGCTCAGCGACCTGTATCAGTTCCCGGAGTATAAGGTTTCCACCTCTGTCCCCATCAAGGAACGCGATGATTGTCTTCTTTCGTGAAAGTTCACCGATAGTCTTTGGCACAGATGTCCCGTTCATTGCGATAGCGTTTTTAATCCCGTGTTTCAGTAGATTTACAACATCTGCCCTTCCCTCTACAACAAGGATCTCTTCAGAATCATCGATCGCAGGCCCTGCTGGAAGTTTCTCATTCCCATATTCAGTAATTTCCATCACTCTTACAGAATATGCCACTTCATCAGCAATGTCCTGGCTGTCTGGCATGATGTCATCCATCATGGTCCGAAGCAGATTCTTTGCCCTGTCAATAACATAATTGCGCTTTGAGACTCTCACATCCTCGATATTTTGGACCTTGATCTTTGCATTACATGGTCCTATCCTCTGGATGATTTCAAGGGCTGCACCTATTATGGATGTCTCAGCCTTATCAAGAGAAGATGGTATTATGATCTGTCCGTTGGACTTGCCTGATTTGGTATCCACGTTCACTTCAATGCGGCCGATTCTTCCGCTTCTTTGTAACTCTCTCAGTTCAAGGTCTGCTCCAAGCAGTCCTTCTGTCTGTCCGAATATTGCTCCTATTACGTCTGGTCTGTCAACAATGCCGTCAATTTCGATTGATGCATGAATGATGTATTTTGAAGATACTGGGGCAATTTTTCCCATAGTATGACCTCCTTTCTGCTTTTTTGTAGTCAGCCAAATAGAACTCTCTTAATACGTGTGATAAAGTGAGTGGTAAATGGCTGGTGAAGGTTGGTGCCCGTCTTACTAACTCCCAAGCTCATTGCTTGACTTTGTCGTGAGCTTACTTGAGTACTCTCGTAACGGGCTGTAATCTGCAAGGGTGGCTCAAAATCAAAGCCAAAACAGTTGTTTCAGCTCATTTAAGGACCCATTTGCACATTTTGCTACAGCATACATGAATCTGGCTAAATATATAAAGTTATCCATTTGCGAAACTCTTTATAAAGCAAAGCGCTGTGCACCTATAGCTCACAGCCAAACTTTTAAAAAGAGGCTTATAATTCCACTGTGTTAGAGCCCCGTGGTGTAGTGGCCAATCATCAGGGATTTTGGGTCCTTGGACCTCGGTTCGAATCCGGGCGGGGCTATCCTCCTTTTTTCACAAATCGAGGACTCTTTTTTTGAATTC
>CAYYOI010000052.1:0-10214 GCA_964473285.1 uncultured Methanosarcinales archaeon
AGCGCAAACAGCTATTTGCGAGTCTGCTAGAAAACGCATTCTGGACATAGCCATTCACAGGATAATCTTTTTAGGATAAGCCTTTTGCAAGCAAAAGGCCTCGCCAAAGGCGAGGAGGATAGCATCATATCTAAAAGTGCCTCAGAGCAATCGGAGATACTCCTTCGACGCACAAAATTTAAAAACCGACCAACTTTCTTTACTTATATGAAATGCACTGTATGTGGCGAAAAGATTGCAAAAACTTTTCTTGGGAAACTTCTTGGAACCTACGTAAAGGATTCAAAAGGCAAGAAAAAACCAGTCTGCCCTAACTGCCAAAGAAAATTTGATAACAAGCCTCTGTAGCATAGCCAGCTATTGCGTGGGACTCGTAATCCCAAGGTCGGGGGTGCAAATCCCCCCAGAGGCTTTCTATCTGGCATTTAATATATCTTGATCTTCTATCCAATTCATCTTTTTTGTAAGCTTGACCGCAGGGAAACTCCGGGTCAAGGAAGGAACCCCTTGGTGGTCCCCAGAGGCTTTTTTTCACTTACTACTCTTGTTAGCAATATCAAAACCTTTTTATACCCTTGGTGCCAAAAAACACTTTATGAAAGGTCAGGTTAACCAGGTATTTATCATTCTTATAGGAGTAATATTCATCGGAGCAATTGTACTTTTTGCAACCTCTACGGTAACAGATATAACAAAACAAAATTGCCAGATAGATGCAGAAAGGTTCAAATCTGATTTTAATATGATCAAGACTCAAATGGCCTCTTCCAGAGGTGAGGCACAGGTTAAGCAATTCCAGATTCCCTGTAATGTTGACCGGATACTTTTCTTTGATAATAATAAAGAAGTGCTTTTTGCAGGCTTCGAAGGTCTTCCTATTGTCATGGATGCTCTGCATTCAGATACCACGGAGAATGTATTTCTTTTGGACGGAAATGACGTTGTCCAGACATTTTATATCCCAAATATTCAGGTAAAGGTCCCTTATTTTACCTGTACTATGATTGAAGGCAACAATATTGAGCTTATGTTCAAGACAGATAATAATGGTGAGACGCACCTCCAGGCAATAGGTCAAAGTGATTGTACATTTGATTATGTTTCACCGATTGAACTTAGCTATGATGATGCTGCAGCTATACTTAATGACATATTCAAAGAGAATAAATCTATCATGAACTACAGCATTGTAGACCCCATTGCCGCAGGCCTCAAAAGAAAGGTTACTCTTGAGGACAATGAGACAGTAATCAACATAACAAAAGAGTACGGAACATTTGATTATTATGAATCAATCCCAAAGTGTGCCATGGAATCATTCATGGATTTCGAATCAAGAGGTTTGATTGAACTTACAGGTGATTATAAGAACATTACTGATGATCCTCTCATAATGTGGAACTTTGATGATTCCGGAGAAGAATCAATAACATATACACTCAACAGGTCCATCACTGCAGAATGTCTCCGGGGAAATTCTCCTGGTCTTTTCGGTCTTGCTGTTGCTGATGATCCCTATTCAGGAATCCCTAATGATAAAAAAGATTCTGCAAAAGCCATGCGGACTGAGGCTAACCTGCCGAATCTGACCTATATAAAATCTAAAGCACGCGATCGTATAATCAAGCAAGTTGATGAAGAGAAAAGGATTCTGTCCGAAGATTTGAATCTGTTATCTCAAAAGATCAGGAACAACAATACACTTGAAAACAATGAGAAGCTTTCCCTGATGCGTGAGGTCGACAGCCTGGCAGCATCGATTGAGAACCCAGTATATGCTGAAGAAAAAGCAAAATCCCTTAAGTCTAAATTAGAACAAAAAGGCATATCATTCCAGGATATACAGAATAATTCCCTTATCAAGAAACTTAACCATACCTTTGAGAGAGACTATGTAGTCGGTAGAGATTCTTTTGAAAGCTATGGTGTTGATACCACCTGTAAAGACGATCCTGGCTGGTGCTATGATGGTTATAATACAACAGACCAGTGTCACAATAGCACCCACATAAGCGAGGTAACATGTGGTAGTGACGGATGCCAATATGAGACTCAATCATGCGGGTCCGATGTCTGTCGTGATGGTAGATGTGTTACTCCTTCAACCTGCATAGATTCAGACGGAGGTATCAATGAGACTGTTGCAGGAAGTTGTGAAGACTCAGACAATACATACTTTGATACCTGTACAAGTGATTATCAACTCAAGGAATACGATTGTTCATCAGACCAATGTACCTCAACTATAATTGATATAGTTTCTGGTTTTGAATGCAAGGACGGGAAAAAGGTTCCTGTCTCACCTGAGTGCCGTATTGAATATCATGATGATGTAATTCAATGCTATGAAGGGGATGACCTTAAAAATACCTCTAGTTGTAAGCAAGAGCAAACTAGTATCTACTCAAGAAACGTTGGATGCTTTTATGGGCATTGTGGTAAACAAGATTGGGAATATGTAGGGTTTGTAGCTGATCACAAGTGCAATGGTGATCGTGCTGTAGAGAAAAGAGGAAATGATGATGATGATGATGATGAACGACGACTAGATTAGAAATAATAAATCAAGATAAGTTACAACAAAAGCAATAAGAAAACTAGGCACAAAAGGAATACCCTCTTTTATCACCACTTTCTTTATCTTACCCTTTGATTTCAGTTTTTTGAGTGTTTTTATCTGCTCATCCCTTACACCAAGGTCAGCAGGCCCGCAGATGTATTCTCCATCAATTATGACGTCCCTAACAATCCAGTCACCCTCAGTGAGCTTATTCACATTCACCTGCTTTACCATCGCAAAATCCTCTACAGATTTCATAGCAAGCCACAAAAAGAACACAAGCAATACCCCAAAAACTACAGTTGCAATGAACAATATATTTGTGAAAAAGCCTAGGATCAAAAGCAATCCGCACCCAATAATAACAATCCTCAGGATCACCCTTTTCTCATTCAATTGTTCTGAGAATCCTGCCCTGAACTCCCTGATATTCCTGAGAAGCATGTAAATGATCCATACTAATCCATACAATCCTCCGAAAAGCAGAAGGTTTATCAGAAAAAATATAAGTTTGTTAGGTATTGGCATTATAAAAAATGAGATTCCGATAAATCCCAGCGACAACAATGTCATCACCATATTGAGCATTCTTTGTAGCTTTTTTTCCTTTCTTACCATGTCTGTTAGATTCAATCCAAAAAGAAGGATAAATATGATCCCTGCAGTCAAGAGCAATAATCCTCTCTCAAATCCTAGTCCGAAAGCAGCGCCAAGCCCCATCAAGAGCTTTGCATCCCCTCCCCCCCATTGCCCTGTATAAAACAGGAATGCTGCAACCGCAAAAAAGAACGCAAAACCAAACATCCCTTCCAAAAAATAATTGAGTCCATGATAGAAACTAAATATTATTCTTCCTCCAAGTGCAGTAAAAATTAGCCCTATGCTCACCCAATCCGGAACCTCGCGTGTCTTGAAGTCAGTATATGAGGAAACCACAAGCGTTCCTGCGCTTGCAATCATAAGCAGGTCAGTAGGGTTCATCATGAAACTATCCTTGAGTAAACTATTTAAAGGTTTGTGTATTGTGTATTTGTATGCATGTCGCCCTAAACCTTCCTTTCAATGATTCACAAGCACTTGAAGTTATTGATAATCTTCTTGGGGAAGTATCAATCATAACTATAAAGCTTGATATGACAGAATATTTTCTTTCAGAGATTTCTAAGCGCTATTGCAAGGTCAATGTTTTCGGTAAATGGTATAATTCTCCTCTTGTAGAGCAGATAAAGGAATTGATCAAAAAAGAAGATGCTGATAAGGTTTTGAACCTGTGCATAGAATATGATGGGCAAGAAGAGATCCTTGGCGCTTGTCGCTTGATTGCCCGCCAGGTAAAGGCAGGAAAGATTGATCCGGAAACAATAGAAAAACAGGACATCAAGGCAACCCTTTATACATCTGAGATTCCTCCCCCTGACATTATAATCCAATCAAAAGGAACTCCTTTCCTTTTATGGGATAGTAAAGATTCACGTATAAGATATACAGATAATCTGAAGAGCAGGCATATCCTTAAGCTAGTAAAATCTTAGCAGTTTTCTTTTTGACGTAGCCCCTGTGAGAATCTTGACCTTTTTTCCCGAAAGTTTCTGGAAATATTTCCTGATCTCCTGATTTGCTTTTCCATCCTCAGGTGGCGCCTTTATATCAACCTTCCATATCTTCCTTTCCTCATCAAACTCTGCCTTGTTCTGTTTCGCATTAGTCTTTACTAGTATCTCTATTGCTTGCGGTAACTCCATTTATATCTCCATCTGCATTTTTGTTTTTGAGAGGTCAAAAATGTATTGTGTGATATTGCATAGGTAATGAGCATTCATGCAATCTGATTTAAATTCTTTTTTGAGTTTTTTTATTATCTCTAATCTCCTCTCAAACAACTCAAGGGTCTTTTTTAGATCATATGAATAGTAGAGTTCATAGGACTCCTTGAGTAAAGAGTATATTTCTTTTATTAGCTCTTTTGTATTCTTGTCTATTGAATTGTTCTTGTTAAGCTCTATGCAAAGGAATTTCATCTCCCTTGCTATCCTCTCTATCGTCTTCAGAACAGAGTACTGTGTTACATTCTTATCCTTTAGCCCGGAATTGATCATCCTAGTGCAAAAGGTTACGTACTTGTAGACATTCCCTTCCATGTATGATAAGCTTCCTATAGCCTGGAATCTTCCCTGTACAAGATTATCCACCATCCCTTCATACATCGAGACAGTCAATGAAAAAGCTCTCTTGAGGATTGCATCGAATTCAGAAGGAAGTGCTCCCGCAACTGAACGTATTACCGACATCTTTGGTGATTGCTCAACAACTTCAAACCCCACCATCTCCTCGTGCAGCATCCTTTGTATAACATCTGCAATGCGTTCATCATCGTATGTTAACATGACTTCTGTGTATCCTTTCTGGTAGAAAGAATGGAGTATATATTTCAGATATTTCTCCTTGTCATCCAGGTGTAGCTCCTTTTTCATAAGAGGTGTATTCTCCTGTTCTGTAAGAATCATCAGCTTATTGCCTAAGTCAGTCAGTTCCAGTTCTTCCCCTTTTTTTATGTTGTTCTTGATACACCACTTTCGGGGTAATGACACCAACTGTGTACTGTTTGCAATCTGGATTACTTTCCTCTTTATTTTTATTCCCCCAATGGCATAATATCTTCTCTTTTTATAAATATGTTGTTATGTTTATAAATATAAAATATTTATATATAATTTATATGGCACATATAAAATAACATCCTAAATCTCATATATCGCTAATTTATCATGAAGAGTAAAAGGGGGTGTTAAAATGAACCGGAGGCGGTTACGTGAACTTTTGAATGAGGATTACACCAATCAGGAGAGGAATTATCGTTCTGATCCAGATGGAAGATTAGTAGACATATCAGCTTAGGAGGTGATTTGAATGTCTGAAACAATAAACCAAACAACCCAAGGGATTGTCTGGGAGTTAGAGAATATTTGCCCTTGCGGGTCAGGAAAATTATTCAAGGATTGCTGCAACAAGCTTTACTAACCATAATCCCTGAAAGTATGCTTACATTTGCAGCATCTGAGGAATTTAGTCTCAGGTTCATCGGCAGCTCTGGTCTGGACGAGCCAGTAATAGCATAAGTCATGCCCACACTTAGGACATTCTGTTTTTGTTGTGGGAAGGCTGTCGTAATCCTGCTCATTTGAGACTACCTCTATATCTTTTGTTTTTTTAACAGATTCTTTAAGCGACTGGCTTTTCTTTGAAGAATAGCCGCATGAACAAGCCATTATTCTTTCTCCATCTTCTTCTTTTGGCATTAGTATCGAACCGCATTCCGGACAAAATAACATCTACATCACCTGTGTAAGAAGCCATACTGCTCCTATTTTTATATATCCCAGATAGGGCACTCTTGCAATCGCAACACTTCCCTTCTCATGCTCTCCATAACCCACCAGTCTTTCTGGAGGTATGTCGAATTCATATGTATCTGAACCAAGGTTATGGTCTCCTTTGGTCGTGAATCCTCCATTGGAATCAACCACCCTGTGTATTATGGGATCCCTTCTGTTGCCCCAGAAGACTATCACATCCCCTCTCTCAATCTCATCTGTAGGCTTTCCTTTGAGAACCATTATGTCTCCAGTATTGAAACCATTTGCAAAAGGATATTCCTTGAACTCTCCCCTTGTTATGTTATATTCATCATATAGTCCTTTTTGTGATTCCCACCATGAATCAAAGGTTCCATCATGTTCCATGCTGCCTGAGACCACTGCAACAATCGGATGTGTTGTTCCAAGCGCCAGCCCAAGACCAGGGTATACAAGGAATTTTATTATTACAAAAGAGATCAGCAGGTCGACTGTCCAGCTTAAGAAGGAGTCATCCTCCCATATAAAATACCATATCTTTCCCCATAAGGATTTCATGCAGAAAATAATTATCAAACTTCTTATAAATCTATCGAAGAAAAAAGTAAACTTTTTTAAATCTTCAACTTATTCCTCTTCATATGCGGGAGTGGCCAAGTGGCTAAGGCAAGAGGCTGCAACCCTCTGATCCTGAGTTCGAATCTCAGCTCCCGCTTGCTATTTTTATATTGAGTACAGTATAGAACCTACCAAGTTCTGTATCATATGGAAATACAAGGGAAGGATCCATTTTTATCATGGAGTTTAAGGCATTCTCATTAAGTACAGTTACAGGGGTAGAGATCGAAAGGTCATACTCCTTTATCCTTGTGATAAGCTGCGCACTCATTATATTGTTAAGCTCCTTTATGAAACTCACAGTCTCCTCATTAAGATCATTTTGCTCTTCCCCGAGCATGCGTTCACTCATGGCAATTGCAGTTTCTTTTGGAAATGCAAGGGCGTACCATCCTTCACAATCCCCTTCAATGTTTACAACAGAACCTGCTGCCATCTCTATATCATTTTCTTCCAGGAAAAAACTCTCACCTCTTTCGGCCTCTATTCCCACAAGGTTTTTGATTGAATATTTTGTACTTTGGGTGAGGGGGTGTATTATTTTCTGGCTCATGATACTTTTTTCATTGATGAATTCTTGCAGTATCTTTTGTCTCTCCTGCATTACCTTGTCAAATTCCTTGATCTGCTTGTCAAGCTCAGGCATGTTTTTTGCATATCTCAATAGCTTATCCAGGTAATCCTGCCTGTTACGCAGTTCAGCCACTTTATTGCTTGTATCTTTAAGGTTTTGTGCAAGTGATCCTGCAACACTCACTGCAAAATCAGGATTCTTGGCAAAAAGATCAAGGACCTTATCCTTTGGTATTACCTGCACTTCCACGTCTGATAGTGCAATGACTGTTGCTGTCCTTCGATCTCCTATGAAAAATGACATTTCCCCAAGGAACATATTAGGTTGATCGATAGTTGCGATCCTGCTGGTGCCGATCACAATTGCAACTGTGCCTGAGACAAGGACGTAAAAATCAGTGCTGTGTTCTCCCTGGTTGACCAGGACTTCTCCTGTCTTAAGGTGTTTTGTTTTCAATTCTGGATCGTTTAGCATTTTTTCACTTCATTATTTTTATGAAAATAATAGTATAGAATTCACCGAATTCAGTCTTGAATGGAATGACCATTGAAGGGGTTTCACTAATCATATTTTTCACTGCATTTGCCCCGAATATTGCAGTAGGGGTTGATATGCTGAACTTATAACCTTTTACAGCACCACTTATCCATCCTATTATTATGTTGTTTATCTCCTTTATGTAATTTACAACATCCTCATTAAGCTCATTGTATTCTTTTCCTGTTATCTTGCTGGTCATGGCAAGTGCCACATCTTTAGGAAAGGCCATCACATACCATCCATTGAATTCTCCCAAAAGATTGACCACAGAGGCAGCATCCAGGTTTATATCCCTCTCTCCGAACGCAAAAGGCTCATCCTGATCTACTTGTGTATTCAGGAATTGTTGCACAGCGTTTACAGTGTTTTCCACAAAAGGCCGTATAATCTTTTGTGACATCAGGCTTTTTTTATTGAGCATCTCCTTGAGTTTTTCATCCTGCCACTCCTGTAGCTTCTCGAAAGAATCAAGGGTTTCAAGAAGTTTAGGATGGCTATGCGCATACTTGACTATCTCATCATACATCTTCTTGTAACGCTCAAGCTCTGTAAGACGCTGGGTTGTATCCTGCAGCCTTTTTGCAAGTGACTCCGAGACATTTATGGCAAAATCAGGGTTCTCTTTAAAATAATCAGCAAGCCCTTCCTTTGAAATCCTCTCCAGTTCAACCTTTGTTTCAGCAACCATGGTTGCAGATCTCTTCTTCCCTATGAAAAAAGACATCTCTCCCAGTAATTCACCTGGTTCAGAAATGCTTGTAACCTTGGTTGTTCCCTTGAAAATCGAGACAGTTCCGCTTATAATCTTATACAGGTCATAGCTATGCTCTCCCTCATTTACTATAACTTCTCCTATGTTGAATGTGACATGTTCTGTACCCATACCGTTTTGAGGGAAAAACGGAATATTTAAACCTTTCTTCCGAAAGCTTTATATTTGCATTCTTCAACCAGTAATCGACAATGAAAAACGAAACCTTTGAAAAGCAGACTTTCTACAAGAGAAGATCCTCCTGGAATGACCATCCACAAAAGACTGTATTCTCCTTTGCTGAGGAATATAAATCATTTCTGAGAAATGCAAAGACAGAAAGGGAATCAGTAAAAGAGATTGAAGCAGCCCTTAAGAAAAAAGGCTTTAAGGACATTTCTAAAACTGAGTCTCTCAAACCAAAAGATAAGGTCTACAAGATAATCAGAAACCGCTGCATACTCGCTGCAATCATAGGCAAAGAACCTACATTCAGGATAATTGGTTCCCATATCGATAGCCCCAGGCTTGATCTCAAGCCCCAACCACTTTACGAGGATTCATCCCTGGCAATGCTTCGCAGCCATTATTATGGAGGGATAAAGAAATATAACTGGTTGAATATCCCTCTTGCAATGCACGCGGTAATCCACACAAACAAGGGAAAAAAGGAGATCTCCATTGGTGAGAAGGACAATGAACCTAAATTTATCATCCCTGACCTTCTCCCGCATCTTGCCCGCGACCAGATGGAAAAGAAGATGCGTGAAGCAGTAAAGGGAGAAGACCTCCAGATTATAGTAGGAAATATCCCTGTGGATGATGAAAACATCAAAGAAAAAGTGAAATTCCAGGTTTTAAAGCTTTTGAACAAGCGTTATGATATAATAGAGAAAGACTTTCTTTCTGCAGACATCAGTTTTGTCCCAGCTCAAAACCCAGTAGATATTGGCTTTGATGAATCCATGATTGCAGCATATGGTCATGACGACCATGCATGCGTTTACACTTCATTGCACGCATTGCTTGAGACAGAAAACCCCATGCATACAGCACTATGTTTTTTTGCAGACAAAGAAGAGATCGGTTCTTACGGCGATACAGGAGCCCAGAGCAAGGCTCTTGAATATTTCATGGGTGACATACTTCATCTCTCAGGGAGAAAAGAACGCATGACCCAGGTCCTTGAAGAATCAAAAGCCCTGAGTGGAGATGTGACAGTAGCGATTGATCCAATCTTCAAGGACGTCCATGACCCCTCTAATGCAAGTTATCTTGGTTATGGGGTTTCAGTCGAAAAGTATGGTGGCGCTGGCGGAAAATACTCAACCAATGATGCAAGCTCTGAATACATGAACTGGTTCGTGAGTATTCTTGACAAGAAAGACATTAACTGGCAGACAGGTGAGCTTGGAAAGATTGATGTAGGTGGCGGTGGAACCATTGCAATGTTCATGGCAAAGTATGGCATTGAAGTCATAGATGTAGGCCCCTGTGTGCTTGGGATGCATACCACGACAGAAGTTCTCAGCAAGGCGGATGTCTATTCAACATATCTGGCATACAAGTCTTTTTTTGAGAAGTAAGCCAATGAAGACATCTGTCCTGTAATGGACATTTTTTCTTTTAACTTTAGAATTATTAGAAAAGTAGCGAGGAGTGGATTTGAACCACCGACCTCCGGGTTATGAGCCCGACGGGCACTCCTGGCTGCCCCACCTCGCTATAATCACTGGAAATGCTATGTCCTTTATAAGTGTTTTGGGAGAGACTTACATGGCCTCTGTTTCTTTGGAGATTAATGATGTTTCCTGAATT
>CAYYOI010000053.1:0-278 GCA_964473285.1 uncultured Methanosarcinales archaeon
TTTGCTAACTTTCCTTAGGCTGGAAGCCTAAAGCAGATTTTTTAGAAAAACTCGCATAGAACGAAATCTTTTTAAATGTATAAACTCAAATAGGCTTTATATCTATATGGGAATTGTGAAAAAGGGATGGATCGTGAATTCTTTAAAAGCCTTGCTTTTGATAGTTTTCCTGATTTTACTTGTAAATCAAACCACTTTTCTTGAGTCTACACTGGCCGACTGCTTTCCTGAAGGAACGAACGTCACAATGGCGGATGGGTCAAAAAAAGAAATTCAGG
>CAYYOI010000053.1:378-9446 GCA_964473285.1 uncultured Methanosarcinales archaeon
CTGTATATAATCTTTTGGGAATAACAAATAATCCGAATTTCTATGTTAATGGGCTACTGGTGCATAATAGGTGTTTTCCTGAAGGAACGAACGTCACAATGGCGGATGGGTCAAAAAAAGAAATTCAGGAGGTGGAAATAGGAGACGAGGTTCTCACATATGATACAAAAACAGGTGAACAAAAACAAGGAAAAGTAACAAAACTGGAAAATCCGATAGATAAACTATATTCAATAAATGAGGGTATGATTGAGACTACAGCAGATCACCCATTCTATACAAAAAAAGATGGTGAAAAAGTATGGGCTGCACTTGATAAGGAACTGACTCTAAAGAGAATGCCATACTTATATTTCGTGAAAGAATTAGAGGTTGGAGACAAGATACTAACACAGGAGAATGAATGGATAACTGTAAGAAACATAAAAGAAATGCAGGGAAATCACTCTGTATATAATCTTTTGGGAATAACAAATAATCCGAATTTCTATGTTAATGGGCTCCTGGTGCATAATAGAGATACATGTCCAACATATTCACCAGTGGCTGACATTAAATGTACAGGGCCTGATGGAGAGATATGTTTAGAAGGAGAATGCATTGCACAGGAAACAATTACTTGTGATGGTAGTGATAGTAATGATCCAGACAGTTGCGGTACTGGTGGAATGTCTTATTCATGGGAGATAAAGGATACGGGGGACAATTTATTCACAACAGATTCAGGCAGCGAGATAACATTCACCCCCAATATTGCAGGAGAGTGGAAAGTAGAGTTAGAGGTTACAGACAATGATGGTGAAACTGATACAAAGACTCAAGCTTTTGAAGTAAATACAGGGGTAAGCGATGAAGGTACAGATAGTAGCTGCAATTATTATAAAGATCTTAACCAAGTGAACAGTAATTTTGAAGATGATGGATACCCTGCTGAAGGGTTTGGAGGGGAACCAATTGGATGTGCCTTTATAACTGAAAATGGTGAGGAAACCTCTATTCATACAATAGGTGATGTTCAGGTAGACGAAACTCCTGAATGGAGTCCTGAGGCAGGTGATGGATGGAACTGGACCCTTTATGATGTATGCGAAAATGAGGGAGAAAAAGATATTCATCTGGGAGTAGGGAGTGATGAAGACGATTCTTGTGCTAATCCTATAGATGGAGAGTGTGTCTGGAGTCCAGCTTATATGCTTGTCTATGATGATTCTGAGCAGATATGTGAGAGTTGCGAATACCTGCAGGAACTTGATGGAGTAAAAGGTGCTGTATGGGATGGGTCCATAGAGGATGGTGAAGCTTATGACATAGGTCCAGATAGTGTCCCTGGCTCAACAGCAGGTACATGCTGTGGTGATGATCAAGATGACGATGAAATTGTAGTCAACTGTAGTGAAGTATCATGGGAAGTCAAAATAACCTATCCCGAGGTTCTTGTTCCACAAGGAAGTTATTCTGATCTAGAGAACTATACATATAGTTATTGGGAGGATTTTGTGCCTGTAAGAGAAAAGATTTATACTGCTTCACAAAGTGATTGTGAATGTGATGGTGACATATGTCTATATGATGGAATGAATCTTCAATGTAATAGCAGAAAGGTTATAGGGTGTGACCCAGAGAATTATGATATTGGTGCAGGAAATATCGTAGTAGATGAGCAATGTGTTGAAACAACACAAAGCACTTACAAAAAATTGGTATGTAATAACGAGACTTGTCCTTGTAATGGCACCTGCGAAGATGATAATTGTGAAGATGATACTTGTAATGGGTGTTCTGCAACTGGGGAAGAGTGTGGAACATACCATGAAGACTGTGGTTGTAGTTGGTCTGAAGGAGACTGGGAATATCAAGATGAAGAACATTGGGATAATTATTTTGAGCTCTTAAACCCTGATGGAACTGTTAATGATGATGGAGAGGTATTTAATTGTAGATGTACTGATTCTGATACTTGTGATCCAGATTATACTTTTGACGGGATACAATGCCCTAGTGGTGCAATGTTTGACGGTACAATAATTTCAGGAGGGTGTAGTGGTACTGTAAATAGTGAGACCCAAAAATTTGAAGTTAATTGTGATCTTTGTAATGCAATCGATGAAGATGATCCTGAAAGTTACGACCCCGGATCAGGATCACCTACATGGGTTGCAGAAATTGAATGTGGAGAAACTTCAGGAGAGTTTGAAGTAAAAGAATATCAAACTGAAACGATAAGTGGAGAAGGATCTGGTTCTGTTGATATAAACATTGGGTCTTATGACTCGGACGATGTTTCAATAACATTTGAGACCTCTTTTCCTGGCTGCTTTATGACAGATAATGAGTATAATGATCCTACTGTAACCTCTTCAATTGATATGCCTTTAGAAGAAATTACTACTGAAGGCAGTGATAATCCTGATTGGTCAGAGAGATTCTGCTATCTATGCCCTGCAGGAGATAACACAGGAACTGCCAGTGAGGATGTAAATGGGATATCCCCCAGGATGTGGTATCATGATCAAAACATTCCGGATAATAGACATGTCTCTGAATTATGCTGTGGGGATGACGAAATAAATGAAACACCGGATTTCGTGAATGATTGCGGAAGATTAAAACAAGGGGCTTTTTGCTGGGAATCGCACATTAATTACGATGAATCTTACAGAGAGCTTGCTCTTGGTGAGCATTCAGATGTACCTTCAGACCTAGGTGACTCTGAAGAGAATCAATGGTATTGGACAGATGCTAGCCATGCTGAAGGTACAATGGTAGACCTTATATGTGAGTATCCAAATGATAACATCCATCAATTATATCAAAACGAGGAAATCCCTCTGATTGGACATGAAGATATATGGTATTTTTGTGATAGAAGTGTTTTTTCCCTTTCTGGAGTGCCAGAAGCACTACAAGAGGAGGAATTGCTACAATTTCAAAAAAACATATCCAATCCTTTGGAAAGAGATGAAGGATCCTATTATTGCGCACATTCTGAATATGATGGAAATAGTATTAGTTTTATCAATGGTGATGTAGATACTGTAATACCAACAATCTATGAATGCTCTGAAGATAATGTCGCACAGGTGGGGGGAGAATATTTTGGAGGAGAAAGTATAGATGAAGATACTTTACTTCCTTCATCAAAAATATTCCAGGATGTTGGAGAACTTAATGGAGATTTCAGTAACTCTGACATAATATGGGGGCATGTTACTTTGCAGGAACTATTCAGGCCTTCAGATGATCTCTTTCCTACCTTTCCTTCGATTGAAGCCCTTGTATTTCTGGATGATGACCCTGAGGCAAATTTAATTGATCATCCATTGATTGATAATTGTGACAATAAACCCTGTCTTATTCCAATAACAGAGGATACTAGTTGGATATACAATGCTGAAGGAAGGCTTGGTAATGATAGTGCTATGGGAATCACTGCTGCTACATATACAGGTGGTGAATTCGGTTTTGAATGGATCTATAGTGATGGAACCCAAATTTATATATCTGAATCTGACGAGACTATTGAAATAGAAAAAAACACAGGAGATTATATTGGGGGTGGATATTGTTCACCTGAGGTTGATGGAAATCATTGTGGTGTTCCAGGTACTACTGAAAGTACTTGGCATACATGGGGAGTTGCAATAGAAGATGCTGATGAACAAAAAACAAAGTGTAGTGAAGGGAGTATGACAAAGATTCTTTATACGTTAAATCCAAATACTGGTGAATTGGAAAAAGTAGGATTTCTATGCCAAGGTGATGTAAGTTCCCAAACAAAAGACCTCAACATAATTGGTGGAGGATATTGTGTAGAAAACTCAGAGGATGAGGATTGCAGCATTGAGGGAGAAGATGGTGGTACATGGGAATTTTGGGGAGTGGGTGAACATAAAGAGAATGGAGGGCACTGCTTACAAGGAGATGAAACAGACTCGCTTGAGGGTGAAAATGGGATAGTTGGGTTCCTTTGCGCTGTTGATTCAGGAGATTCTACTTGTGATTTCAGTTCTGTTCAAGGAGAGGTTGAGTTCATGACTTTCATTGATGAAGGATTGCTTGGCAATATCTTTCCAAGACTTATGATCCAGACAGACCAAAACCTTTATGTCTATGAGATGAATGAAACCGAACACTGCAACCTGGATATCCTAGCACGTCTTGATCCAACAAATTGGAATTTTGATAAAAACCCTGATCAAGTTGGTGAAAATCAGCCAACAAACATAGATTCAATGGAAGTTATCTATGACCCAGGTGGAATCGTGAAATTCTTTGCTCCTAAGAAGACCCCAACGTTAATGATTACTGATGGAAATGATGTCTATTTTACCTACGCCGCGCCAATGAGGTGTGACGGAGATGAATTTACAAGGGATTTTGACAATACTGATGAAAACTTTTGTGCAGAACAAGCTACAACTGATGAATATTCAGATGGACTATCCTGGGTGCTAGGTGGAAGTTATAGTGATGATAGATGCTGTGGTGAACCAGAAGATCCACTAGAGATATTTACCACAAATGAAGGATTATGCTTAAGAGGGCAATGGATATCAACTCATACAGGGGAAGATATGATAGAGAGCTGGCCATTTGATATAATGAAAAACAATAAAGTATATGGTGACAGGCAGAATGCTTATCAGGAATTACTCCTTGAATCAAAAGAAAACGATATAGAGATATCTGGATGTGCCGTGGTAGATGAAACTAATACTGATGATTCGGAGATCCAAGAATATCTTCAAACATATGGGGACACGACAAAACCCTATCAAGGAAGCGGAAACCTGCTATTAAATTCTGATTTTGACAATGATGATATGTGGGAAATACACAATGAAAATGGAGATATTTTTAATACACCTTCGAATGTAGCCTCAATACTAGTAGCTAATATTGATTCTCCTGACCCCATACTGAGACAAAAGGTTCATTTTATAGAAAGCGGCACAACATATAACTTTAAGGCTATATACCAATCAACTGATTGCATAGGACAAGACCTGCAACTTATGTATCAAGTATATGACGGGGAGACTTTGATCCATGATGAGACTAATGATTTTGGTGAAAGCCAAAAGATAAAGGAAGGAGCTCATGAGAGAGTTCTTGTTTTTGAATCTGACTATGGTCCTGAATATGACCATTATGTGGGAGTCAAAATAGAAAGAGGAAATGAATGTGTAGTTAATTTAAGGAATATGAGTCTTTCTGCTAATGATTACCTGAATGATCTACCTAGACTAGAAGAATATGAGTATAGTGCACATGATGCAGATGATTTAAGGAATTTTATAGACAATCATGAGGATTACTGCAGACTTAAAGACCTGGATGACGATGATATGTGGGATTATTATTGCAGTTTCAGGGAAAAATGGGAAAAGGTTCCCGAAGCATGGAGAGATCAAACCGAAATTGCTGATACGGAAGGATTTTCTGAAAGAAAGACTATAGAATTAAAGACTATACCTGAAGACTGGCTTGATCTGAGAACAGAAGGAAATGAATACGTGGATCCGAGCATCCAGATTGCCGGATGTTGCATAGAAGACCAGTGCTGGAATGGGGAACGCTGTGTTAATTCTTCGCATGCTGAACCAAGACCTACATTATATCCAAACACTTCAAGCAGAATAGGTTATAGATGCATGTTCGGAGAATGGGAAGATGCTAACCTCAAATGGGACTGGACAAATGAAGACAATAAATATGGATATTGCAATCAATCGAGCCAATGCTTAGTAGATTATGCAGGAGAATGGAATGAGACAAGCCCTGATGAATTCAATATGAATGAAAAGATTCTGAATACAGGCACAGAAAATCCACCTCAAATGACAGAAAATCCAAGGTGCATAGATGATGAGGAATATATACAGGATCATTATTGTGATGGTGGTGAGTGGACAACTAGAACCTCTATTTTGATTGAAGAGATGCTGGAATATGCTGATGGAGAATTTACATTTTTCTGCGATACTCCTGAAAATGCATTGAATAGGATAGATTATTATACTGATTCTTATATGGATCCAAATGGGGATTGTAATAATGATTATTTTACTAATACCAGTTCTAACAGAGAGAGATACGTAGAAAATGCGTTCTTTTTGAATAATTTTGATGTTCTTACTGATGGAGATGATTTATGTGTCCCTGATTGCTATTATCGAGAATCTGAGATTACATCAGATGAACTTTCTGACAGAGCTTATCCTTGTGTCAATACTGTATGTGTTTTAAGTGTAGGGAGTGATGATATAAGCAGGTATATCGGAACAACATTAAATCAGGAAATTGATGCTGAAAAATATGGCTTCGGAATACTTCTTCCTGATATTCCTAAGAACTACGATGATGAGCTTAGGACTGTAATCTTTAATCCAGATGGAATTGGAGGTACTACTTCTTTTGGTGAAACAGTAGAGATAATGAAACAAACCCTTTATAATACTGTTACAGGGTTCCTCTCAGATTCAGAGCCCAAACCTTATGAAATAAATTATTCAACTGTAAAGAAGATATATATTGCAGAAAAAGGAGAAAATACGCTATGGGCCAACTATTATTCATCCTACAGAAGGAATAGTTTATTAGAGGATATATACCAAAGGGAACCATATACTGATGATCATCTTTACATTGATATGATGTATCAGTATGAGGGCCATGGTAAAGAGATCAACACTACAATAGATAACCTTAAAGAATATGTCTCTCCTTATCATTTTAGCTCAGATCCTGCTTCAGTAATATTTCACAATAAACAGAGTGTTTATTCGAATGGTTTTGATGTCTGGATTCCAATGACTGCTGAATTGAGGCCAGAATAATTATTGCAACAATGAGAGGCCAAATAACCTTATTCATGCTTCTGGGACTGGTAATCTTATTCTTCTTTGGTGCTGTATGGTACATTTCAGGACATCTTGCTGAGAATACAGGGGATACAAATGTACAGACTGTTTCAGCTATCAATATTGAAAAGAATAAAGTAAATAACTTTGTCACTTCATGCCTTGAGAGATCAACAAAAGAGGCTTTTCTTCTGGCAGGGTTGCAAGGAGGTTATCTATATGACTACCAGATTGAGGGAGGATCTACTTATAACGGGCCTTCAAACCCTCCATTTGATCTCTATGATAACAAAAAAATTATTCCTTTCTGGTATAATCTAAGCGGAGGAAAAATTTTCAATACGACATACAATATACGCACACCTGGCTTCAGGAGTTATCCTTCTTCAAGCTTTTCTCTTCAATATACTTTCGGACATGATTTGCATGGACATATACCTTTCGCTTATCTTCCGGTTCTTTGCACAAAAAATGGAACAAACAGGCATGACCTCCTTGGAGCAGAATACAGTTGCCCAAACTACGCTTCAAATTCAATTGAAGAGTATCTGGAAGAATACATACTGGAGAAAACAATGAAGTGCATATTAGATTCTGATTTAAATGAAAAAATGGATGCGTCCATAGAGTTTAAAGGAAATTCAACGATCTATGTATTATTCGGAGAGGGGGATGTTGATGTTGTTCTTGACCTTCCAACATATGTACAGCTTGGTAATGGCGCCGAAGCCAGAATTAATGATTATATCTCTTCCCTTGATATAGATTTTAAAAGCATGTATGAGCTAGGATATTTCCTTTTAAGAGAGGAAGCATCGGAGATAAACTATAACTTATATGAGGCTTCAGAAAAGAAAGGTTATCTAAGAGGATGCAGGCTGTTCAATTCCACGAGCCAAACAAGAAATGAAAAAATCAATTGTTATAGAGAGGGTATAAATATCTCTATAATAAAGGATGCCTGCAATTATACAAGTAATATGTATAACCTGGAATTGTGTCAAACAGTTACAGGAAAGAAAGCTACATTTGTCCTTATTCAAGACATGAATTCAAGTGATATATATGGAAGACCTTATACTTTTGTCATTGCAATAGGGAATCGTCCACCGGTCATGGAAAAGATAAGTTACTATGATTATAGCACTGAATATGCGGATTATCTTAATGCAGCTTATTCTGTCTCTCCTGAAGAGATCTATAACATGACAGTTGGGCCTGTGAATAAAAGCATCCATAACCATGATATAATTGTTGATGAAGATAGAACCATTTATATCCTTCCAAAAGGGATAGACCCTGATGAGGATTATGCCTATCGTAACCGAAGCTTAATGATGAAGCGCTATACCTATGAGGGATGGAGGGAAGATGAATTCATGAACTCTAAAGCATATACAGGTTCAATCCCTGGACCACAGCCAATAAGCAGTAAGGATGCAAATTACACAGCCAATTCAACCGATGTAATGGAAAACAATGGGATACATCATGTGAATGTGACGGTTTATGATGAGGCAGGGAACTATTTTACTGAGACTGTTGAGATTAAGGTAAGATGCTTTGATCCAAATCATGCTACAGATTATGATTATAGCAATGTTACAGATCCTGATACTAATAAATCAAATGATTGCTGCAATGAGACAGATGATTATCAATATGCTCATGATATGCACCAATGTGACGGGGCCTGCTATTACTGTGATGGCGGGACTTGCCTGTTCAATTCAAGCAAAGGAAACTCAAATCTTGATTGCGGAGCTTGCAGTATATGCCAAGGAGGTAATTGCGTGGAAAACAACACACATCCAAGCGCTACAACTGCATGTAATGATAGTTATCAGGATGCGCATGGTGTAACTGCAATAGGAAAATGCTGTTTTGGGGATTGCGTGAATGGAAGCGTACAGAGCATAAGTGATTTTCCAGCTATACAATCTACAGCCAATAATCATCCAAAATGCTGGAATACTTCGACAACACCCCATTGTGTTAAAAATAAAACTTCTATAAATATCAGATATCCTCAAATGGTCCACCAGTATGTGGACTTTGATGTAGATAATAATCACGTGACATGCTCTACAAACCCAGGCCCGGCCGCAGGTGAGTGTATGTATGGGGAGTGCGTGAATGTATAGAGGAGGATTACAGTATCTCCGATGAGTTTTAACTACTCCTGAATTAATAGAAAAAACCAAC
>CAYYOI010000054.1:0-9017 GCA_964473285.1 uncultured Methanosarcinales archaeon
TGTTATCCTCCTGCAAGGCAGCACCATTTTCTTTTTAAGTATCGGAGATACTGTCCTCGTAGTAAGATTTTTATAGTGTAATGTCAGTCTAATTCAAAAAAAGATGGATCTGGCAATAAAAGGCAAGGAAGTATGCACCAGGGTTTTCAAAATAATAATTGAATACATAAGAGAAACCAAAGGTGATGAAACTCTTGTTGATGATATCCTTAATCGTATATCTCTTTCTAAAGACGATTATAAGAATGCAAACCACTGGGAATCACGCGAGCAACTGCTTACTTTGTTTGATATCGTTAAAGGGATGTTTGATGAGAAGGATATCCTTTTTTATATCGGGCAAAAATCAATCGATTTCAAGAAGGTGGGGCTTTTGCTTTCAATCCTGCGTCCCATGAGCGGGCCTGCAAAACTTTACAATCTTGTCCCTCAATATGACAAGAAGTTCATAAGGTACTCAAAGTTTAAAATAATCCATAATGGCGATAATTTCGTGACTTATCAGATGCAGTTCAGTGAAGGATATTCTCTCCTGAAAGAGGATGTTGATTTTATCAAAGGAGTTCTTAGTTGTTTGCCTACTATATGGGGCTATGATCTTGCTGAGATAACCGAGATTGAAACCCATTATGAGGAAAGGCGGACAGTCATCCGCTGTGATTGGAAGGAACAGTAAAATTTATAAGTGCACCGTCAGTCTTTTTATGCATGGCGGCCGTGGTGTAGCCTGGCAGCACAAAGGACTGTGGATCCTTTAGGGCGAGTTCAAATCTCGCCGGTCGCCCTTATAGAATCTCTTTTTCTTCAAGGACTTCTACAAGCTCAAGAACCTGTTTATAATATGCCATGACAGAATCGATTGTAAGCTCTATGTTCTCATCATCGACATTGAATGTGGTTGTCACATTACGCCTGTATTCATTCACGCTTGTGTATTTTGATATATTCAGTTTTCTTAGGAAAAGGTAGAGATCCATCCCTTCGTTTATGATCCTGCTTTCTGCAAAATGTTCCTTGACCATCTTTGCCTGGATGAGCGGGACTTTTGTCATCTCAATGTCTGCTTCTTCGTTTATGTGCTCTATAATCCCTTGGCTTAGATATTCAAATGCTGCAACAAGCCTGTTAACTACGCTTTTTATGACATCGCCTGTCCGGGTGTATTTTAGGCTAACATAGATTAAATGGTCAACTCTTTTCAACTCTTCTTTTGCATAATATGTATTCTCATTCATTGGTTACCCTCCGGATCTCTTCGATAAACTCCTTTGCTTTGCTGAGGTGTTTCTTTATCACGTCTGCTGTAATTATGTTCAGATTATAATCATCAGAGCATATCACCAGACGATCTTTTTTTGTGAATTCAATGGCGCTTTTCTGGTGTGCCACCAAAACTTCTCTTAATTCATCTATTGTATTTAAATATTGCTCTAATTTGAGTCTTGAGGATGTATCCCTGAATATGCTGATTTTTCCTTCAAGGGTTTCAGGGAATTTCGGGATATGCTTGTACTTCCTTTCATGATAAAGGATCGCTGAGATACCTTTGGTGAATGCGAGAAATGTGTTCTCAAGCCCTGAAAGGAGAAGTCTGGAATCTTCTACCGTATGGTAGGTCCTGTTGATAAGATATTCTGCTACGTTTATGTTTTGAAGAGATTCTTCAATAAGTTTATTGGTTTCCATTAGTCAGGTTCAGTATGGCTTCAGCAAGATCTCCGTCAGTATCTTCTAGTGCCTTGCGTGCATCTGCCTCTTCAACCTGGGCCTGTTCCATTACGGTCTGGATATCCTCTTCAGATATCTCTGGCTTAAGTTCCCTTTCCTCGGGTTCGCCGATGACCTGGTAGGTCTCCTGGCCCATCATATTGACTTTAGTGACCTGGGGGTTGTTGAATACAAGCTCTTTTTCACTTGTCCTGATGATCACTTGCTGGGCGTCTATCTCATTTTGAGAGACTCCCATCTTCTTCATCATCTGGTTCATCTTCCTCTGATTCATACCCGGCATCATCCTAAAATACCCTGTCCGAAAGTGTGTAGTGCAGCAAGAATGATCATCACCACTATGCAAAGGATGATGACATGTCCTGGAGAAAGTTCTATCTTGCTTTTGTAGTCATCAAAATATCTTGTGATACCTGCTGTGCTCGATGGCATGCTTACTTTATCGTTTTTTCCCATTTTTCCAAGTGTAAGGTAGCAATAAGCCGCCTTCTGTCAGGCCCGAACAACTCTTTTGAGATGCGATGGCCTGCCTTAGCATTTAACTGAGCGCATTTCACTTGCACAAGCCAAGGGTGGCCTTTCACCTTTTCCCTTATCGTCGTCAACAGGTTATCTCCCATTCCGTCACCGGATGGTTCGCTGCCTCATCCCTGATAAGGGGAGTATTTTTTCTGCGCCATTGCCATCCTTTTCAGGATCTCTTGCGAGTGGCATTTACTGTGGGCGGACTTTCCTCATGCATACGATAGCTAAGTTGCTACCTTACTAAGAATAGGATTGTTTTTTCTTTTTTAAGCTTTTTGTAAAATAAGGGCAAAAAATGATTCCTGTCCTTGTGAGATGGGGATCTCTTCAATGACCTTGAATCTATCATCTATCAGATCTGCCGGGTTGCGGGTGAGAAGAACAGCTTTCCTGCCAAGGACAAAATCTAACTGGTGGAAGAGTTCTGTGTAGATCTTCTGGATCTCTTTTGGGTTCTTATGCCTTGACATCTGGGGAGGGATTGTTACCAGGTAGTCTATCTCTCCTTTTGAGTGCTTGGTATCAAGCCAGGATATGTCCACCCTGGAGAAATTCAATGCTTTGTGTATGCCTGCAATCTTTGCATTCTTGTTTGCAGCTTTCACATTTCTTAACATGCTGTCATATCCTATGATCTTTGGGGTGTTTTCCTTTTTTTGGTCCTGTTCCTCGAACCACTTGTCAGGGTCTTTTTTGAACTGTGGAAAATACTGGAATGCAAGGTGGTCCTTGTTAAAGAAATGAGGGGAAAGGCCTTTAGCATAAAGGGTGCTTTCTATGGGTATTATCCCGCTCCTGCTGAAAGGATCAACAAGGGTACCATTGCCTGTGAATCCTGCAAGCCTTGCAAGGCCATAAGCAATTGTACCTTTTATTGCGAGCCTGTTTGTAAAAAGCATGTAGCTGCGCTTGCTGAGGTCTATTCCTGCAAGGTCTATTCCTATGGTACAGGTGGTATCCCTTATATGGATATGAACTGGAAATACCGGGTTGTCAAGATCAACAGGTGCCTTGTTTTCTTCTTTAAGACGGGCACCTACCCTTTCTTCAACATCTTTGCTTGAGAATGGATGGTCGCCGTAGCGTGTGCATCTGGCAGCAAAGGAATCTGTCAGCCAGTCTGTCTTGAGAGAGACTTTCTCGATATCTTCAAGAGTATCGAATTCAAAGTGATGAAGGATCGCAAGGACCTTATGGATAGACTGTGCTTTATAAGTGAGCCTGCAGGCTTCTTCGAATGATGTATCAAAAAAGACAATGGATTCTTTTTTTTCAGAATCAATCCCTAAGATTTCCTTTATTTCCAGTTCTGTCACGGATTCAAGGCCTGGATTTGTTATGGCTGCGAATCTCATTTTGCAACCTTTGCAGTCGTGACTATCTTGTCATCTGCTGAGAGCCGCATGAGCTTGACTCCCTGAGTGTTTCGTCCTATGACCGGGATGTTTTCCATTGATGTGCGGATAGCAAGCCCTTGCTGGCTTATAAGTACGATGCTGTCATCAGGGGTTACAGAATTGATGCTTACTACTTTACCTGTCTTTTCTGTCACGAGCATGTTCCTTACGCCTGACCCACCTCTCTTAATAAGGCGGTATTCACTGAGTTCAGTGCGCTTTCCATACCCTTTTTCAGTGACTGAAAGGATAGTTTTTGTCTCATCGCCAATGATCATGCCTATAACCTCGTCTTTTACAAGCCTTATGGCGCTTACCCCTCTGGCGGTCCTTCCAACAGGCCGGACATCGGTTTCCTTGAACCTGACAGCTTTTCCTTTGCGTGTGGCGATCATGACCTCTTTGTCACCTTCTGTGATACTTGCGCCGATGAGCTCATCTCTTTCTGTCAGGTATATTGCGATTATTCCTGTCTTTCGTGGTCTTGAAAAATGATTGGCCTGGACTTTCTTGATTATCCCTTTGCGGGTACACATGAGCACGTACTTGTCATCAAATGAGCTGATCGGAAGTATGGCATTGACTCTCTCATCCTTTGCGAGGTTTATCAGGTTCACAATAGCTGACCCACGGGATTGCCTGTTTGCAAAGGGTAATCTATATACTTTCAGCCAGAAGAGATTTCCTTTATTGGTGAAGAACAAGAGGTAATCATGTGTGTTTGCGATGAATAAGTCCTCAACAAAATCCTCTTCTTTCTTACCTGTGGCAATGACACCTTTTCCGCCTCTTTTCTGCTCGCGGTATGTGTCTGTCTGGAGACGCTTGATATAACCCTGATGAGTGATGCTTACTATCATATCCTCTCTTTCTATGAGGTCTTCGATATCAGGATTGTAGTTGTCAACAACATCAATTATCTCGGTTCTCCTTTCATCTCCATATCTTCTCTTTATTTCCTGTGTCTCTTCTTTGATGATACCGTAGATCTTTTGCTCGTCTGACAGGATTGCTTCAAGCTCCTGGATAAGTTTCATGGTCTCGTCATAATCAGTTCTTATCTTTTCCCTCTCCATTGAAGAGAGTTTTTGCAGGCGCATCTCAAGAATAACCTTTGCCTGTCTTTCGCTTAAGGAATAATCCTGCATGAGGGTTTCTCCTGCTTCTTTTGGGTCACGGGATTTCTTTATCTTTTCAATGATCTCATCAATGTTCTTGAGAGCGATCAGGAGTCCTTCAAGAATGTGGGCCTTCTCTTTTGCCTTCATGAGGTTGTATTCTGTTCGCTTTGTTACTATTACTTTCCTGTGTTGTATGAAGTTATGGATGAGCTCTTTGAGGTTGAGGGTCTTAGGTTCATTGTCTACCAGTGCAAGCATGTTTATTGCAAAACTGTCCTGTAGCCTGGTATGCTTATAGAGCTGGTTTAACAGGACAGTCTCATTGGTGCCATTCTTTATTTCAAGAACAATCCGCATTCCTGTCCTGTCAGATTCATCACGGATATCGGTTATCCCTTCTATACGTTTTTCTTTTACAAGGTGAGCAATGTTTTCCAGTAGAAGTGCTTTGTTGACCTGGTAGGGGATTTCTGTTATTACAATCTGTTCGCCGCCTCTTTTGCGTTCTTCCATGTGGTGCTTGCACCTGACGATGGCACGGCCTCTACCTGTCATGTATGCTGCTTTTACTCCTGCGGTTCCCTGTAGGAGCCCGCTGGTTGGGAAATCAGGTGCCTTGACATAATTCATGAGTTCTTGTATGGTAATATCCTGATTATCAATCATTGCACAGATAGCATCAGACACTTCATTGAGGTTGTGTGGGGGCATGTTTGTTGCCATTCCCACAGCAATACCTGCTGTGCCGTTGATAAGGAGTTGAGGGATCTTGGAGGGCAGGACAGTGGGTTCTTTGGTGCTACTGTCAAAATTGTCCATGAATTTGACAGTCTCTTTGTCAATATCCTCAAGCATCTCTTCAGCGAGGGGAGCCATGCGTGCTTCAGTGTATCGCATTGCAGCTGCACTGTCTCCGTCGATGCTTCCAAAGTTACCCTGGCCGTCAATAAGCATATATCTCAAGGAGAAAGGCTGAGTCATTCTTACAAGGGTGTCGTAAATGGATGCGTCACCATGAGGGTGGAATTTAGCCATGCAGTTACCAACAACATTTGCTGATTTCCTGTAGGGCTTATTATGGAATACACCAGTGGTATGCATGGTGTAGAGAACACGCCTGTGAACAGGTTTTAATCCGTCTCTTACATCGGGTAAGGCCCGCCCTACAATGACACTCATCGCATAGTCCATGTAGGACTTTTTCATCTCCTCTTCAATCTCTTGTGAGATAATTTTTTCACTGTTTTCTGCTTCCATTCTTGAGAAATCTCCCGTTAGATATGAATTTTAGGGGCTTTATAAAGTTTTTGATGAGGCTCTGCAGCCTTGACAGGACCTATAAGGATATAGGGTGTAAAGGTCCTCAGGCGGAGGAATATACAAAAAACACAACTAGTCTTTAAAATAATAACATTTATATACTAGTTGCAACAAATTATTAGCATGGTCGTACTGTATGATCGATTCAACTTTCCTGATGATGTATTCGAGATTATATTTGCAACCAAGCAACAGATAATCGTTGGAAGGGCTCTTATTGAGTATATGAAGGATAATAGTGGTGAACTCAACAAATCACAGATGTCTCTTTTTGCCACTTCCCTGCATGATGGCGAACTTACCGCTACTGTGCAGGATGGAGAGTATAAGGGCCGTACAGTGAAGCTGACATACAATAAGAGGCAATTCTATGATCGGATACTGACACCCTTCAAGACTATGGGAATGATAGATTATGATATGTATAAGAAAGTGTATACGCTTTCAGACAAGTTCAATTTAGACATGATCAAGATCGGCCAGATGTGGCTTGAGGAACTAAAGAAACCTGCAAAAAACATATTCAGATAATGGCTCCCCACACCTATTCTTACCCACCCAACTCGCCAAAGGGGAGCCATTTTCATTTTGCGTAGCACACCACAGGACTTTCGGGCGAGTTCTACTCGCCCGTTTTCTCCCCTACAAGAATGTTATGAAGGGGATGGATATTCCTACCAGGAACAAAACCGTCAGGATTATTGCTATTATTATGAACTGGGTGACCCAGATCAGAAGGGCGCTTATCCATCCTACCCTGAAAGCGATCTTATAGATGAGAAGCAGGACTATGAAAAGTATCAAGGGGCTGAGGGGACCAAACATGCTGCCTAAGAAGGCTGAGATCACCCAGAAGATGATGTGGATAAGGATCACTTTAAGTATGCTTGATCTTCCGCCGAGCAGGCTCGCTGCCAGATGAAGTGGTAGTGCTGAGATTATTGCTGCAATGATTGCACCAAGTATTAGCCAAAGGAGATCCATCTATTGCATAAATACTCTGAAGTATAAGAATGTTTTGTCAGACTCGAGTTTTTTGAAAAACTCGTCAGACTCCCCAGACCGGGTTGTTTCTTCTCTTGAGATCTGCTATCTCTTTTAGAAGGTCTTTCTCCTCCTGGGAGAGGAGTTTCTTGAATTCCTTGAATCTCTTGAATTCATCTTCACTGATGGCTGAGTATAGGATGTCGTTCTCTTTTATCTGTCGCCCTACAATGACTCCTTCCATTGATACAGCTACTTCCTTGTTCTTTTCAGCCTCTTCGATGTTCTTTTGCTCGTGCTGTATACCCTTGACCCTTGTGATGGTCTTGCCGTCGAGGTTCATCAGGTTTGTGTTTGACTTGAGGACTCCTGCAAGCACATCCACTCCTACGACTGCGGGGTTGCACTGGCGGAAAATGTATCCTTCCATTATCCTGATCTTTGCAGGTTTGGTGAGTTTCTTGTATTCTTCAGTCTCCTGCTCAAGCTGTTTTTGTTTTTGCCATTCAAACAGGTCATCAAGAAGCTTGTAGATAATGTCATTGGTTATTATCTTCACCTCTGAGGGCAGTTGCTCTGACTTGACGTTGAATCCAAGTATTACTGCATATAATGGCTCTTTTTCGCAGTTGGTCTGGGCTTCTATAACATCCTTTTTTGAGATGTCGCCGATTGATGCTCGTCGGATGGGGATCTCATGCTCTCGCAAGAGGGTCATGAGAGCTTCCAGGCTTCCGATGCTGTCAGCCTTGATCACTATTCCTTCATCATCCTTATCTACTATGACTTCTTCAATCTCTTCTTGGAGGTCATTCAGGATGTCTTCTTCGTTCTCTTTGGTATAGGCTGCAAGGGGCATACCTGCAATGACCTTGTCAAGCTCAGGGCCTGATATCTTGACTCCGCAGGCAGCGGTAATCTGCTTGACTGATTTGAATTTTGCTTTCTTGTCACGTATTTCAGAGAGAGGGGCAGGTTCCAAAAGTGCTTTTACTCTTGTTGTTACTGGTTCGTCCAGGCCTCCTATCCCTATGAGGTCATTGACATGGATTGTTCCGTCATAGATGATAACGTCGATAGTCTTTCCAAGGCCTTTTTCTTCTTTGACTTCAAGTATTACTCCTCTGGCAGGGCCTTTGAGGTTGCAATGAAGACAGTCTTCCAGGAATCTTTGAGCAAGGCCGGATATGAGCATCAGTATCTCAGGCATTCCGATGCCTTGTTTTGCAGATGTTGGTATGATTGCTACCTGCTGGGTATAATCCTCTATCCTGTCATAACGTTCAGAATTCAGGCCGAACTCGCTTAGCTTTCCAACAAGCTCGTAGTGTTTTGTGTCAAGCTCTCTTTTGACATTGTCTGATTGCTTGTTTATGTTCTCAAGAAGAGGGCCCTTGAAATCAGCAAAACCTGAGATCAGGTCAATCTTGTTTGCGGCAACCACAAAAGGGGTCTTGCTTTTTTTCAGGATCTCCAGCGCCTCGATTGTCTGGGGCTTGAATCCTTCGTTTATATCCACTACAAGAATTGCTATGTCTGCAAGGTTTCCTCCTCTTTTCCGAAGGGATGTGAAGGCTGCGTGGCCGGGGGTATCTATGAAAAGAAGGCCGGGGATTGTGAATTTCATGCCGAGACTGTCAAGAAGCTTTCCACAGATCTTTTTGATGGTATCAAGGGGAACGATGGATGCACCTATGGATTGGGTTATCTTACCTGCTTCAGTGTTCACTATTGATGAACCTCTGATTGAGTCAAGCAGGGTTGATTTTCCATGGTCCACGTGGCCCAGAGTTGTACAGATGGGACTTCTGATCTCAGGGCCGGTTCCTTTCTTTTTTGCCATTTTCGGTTGGGATATGTGGTCCCTTTTAAATGTTTTTAGGGTAAGAGGGTGTGTAGATATCCTTTCAACATTATGATTTCTAGCTGATCATAACCATTT